>DTTB01000055.1 GCA_012964965.1 Candidatus Nitrosopelagicus sp. | reverse complement strand
CAACGGATGCTGTGATTTTGCAATAGCAATTAGAAGTATCTTTGCAGATGATAATGGTGGTTTTGTACAGGCTGGAGCAGGAATTGTTTTTGATTCAATACCTGATGATGAAGTACATGAGACTGAATACAAGGCAGGCGCAATGATAGAAGCACTAACGAGAGCAGGATTTGGGGGAGCAAAAAAATGAAGTTTTTGATTATAGATAATTACGATTCATTTGTTTACAATATTGCACAAAGATTAGGTGAGCTTGGAATAAATTCTGATGTTATTAGAAATGATAAGATCACTATTGATGAAATAAAGAAAAGAAATTATGACGCTATAGTTATTTCACCAGGACCAGGAACACCTGAAAACGAAAAATATTTTGGAGTTTGCAAGGATGTAATAATAAAACTTGGACAAAAAACACCAATTTTGGGAGTTTGCCTAGGTCACCAAGGAATTATTGCTTGCTTTGGTGGCAAGGTTGTAAATGCAGGAAATGTCAGGCATGGTAAAACAAGCATGATCAAACACTACGGTGATTCACTTTTCAATGGAGTAAAAAACCCGTTTAGGGCTACCCGCTACCATTCGCTTGTTGGAGACAAAACGATTATTCCAGATTCGTTAAAAATCACTGCAGTAGCTGAAGATGACGGAGAAATTATGGGTGTTAGCCATAAAGAATATCTCATAGAGGGTGTGCAATTCCATCCAGAATCTATCATGACAGACGAAGGCAAAAAAATCTTGGAAAATTTCATAATGAGGGTTAAAAATGATTAAAGAATTAGCAGAGCAACTTTCTCACGGAAATAACCTGACAATTGATCAAATGACTAGCGTGATGGATGAAATACTCACTGGAACACAATCTGATGAAAATGTTGCAGAATTTCTAAAAAATTTAACAGAAAAGGGTGAATCAGACGATGAACTACTTGCAATGTTAAACAAAATGGAAGAATATTCTTTGCACATATCACCAAATTGCAAAGGAAAAATCATTGATGTATGTGGTACTGGTGGTGATAAGCTCAAAACATTCAACATCTCAACAGCTGCATCATTTGTAATTGCTGGTGCTGGTGGAAATGTTGCTAAGCATGGAAACCGCTCAATATCTGGTGTATCAGGTAGCGCAGATATTTTTGAATACTTTGGGTTCGATTTGAATTCCGAACCTAACAAAGTAAATGAAACAATAGAAAAGTTTGGTATAGGGTTTATGTTTGCACAAAAATTTCATCCGGCAATGAAAAATGTTGCAAAGGCTAGAAAAGTTGTTGGTGGTAGAACAGCATTCAATCTACTAGGACCGCTAACTAACCCAGCCATGGTAAAAAACCAACTCATTGGTGTTTTCTCGGAGGATTACCAAGAAAGAATTGTTAAAATTTTGAAAAGAAAAAATGCGGAGACAATCATGGCGGTAAGATCAGCTGATGGAATGGATGAATTATCTACAACATCTAAAAACCAAATTTGTATGTTAAAAAATAATGAAATTACAAAAATGACTTTAGATCCTCAGAAAGTTGGATTACAGAAAGGTAATATCTCTGACATACAAATAAGTTCAAAAGAAGATGCAATAAAGTCATTCGTAACTGTACTCGATGGCTCAGCAAACAAAACAAAAATTGAAATCACCGCACTAAATGCTGCTGGTGGATTAATAGTGTCAGATATCGCAGATAGTTTTACTGATGCAGTTGAGTTAACGTTAAATGCTATTCATAGCGGTAAGGCATTTGATAAACTAGAAAACTTTGTAAAAAACTGTGGCGACATAAAAAAATTAGAAGAGGTTAAAAAATTATGAAGAATGTTCTAGAAAAATTAGTTATGAATTCACGAAAGGCAATTGATGAAGGATATTATAATATCACTAAAACATTACCAAAATCAAAAATTGATTTAAAGAAATCAATAAGAGATAACAAACATGCATCTCTTATTACTGAAATAAAATTTTCATCTCCAGCTGAAGGCAAAATTAAAAAATACTCTGATCCAGTGCAAATAGCTAAATCAATGATGTCTGGTGGTACAAAAGCACTTTCCATTTTAACGCAGCCGTATCTATTCGATGGTTCACCGGATTACTTTATCAAAATAAGAAAAAACGTGAAAATTCCATTATTAATGAAGGATATTATCATTGACAAAATACAGATTGATGCAGCAAAAAAAATGGGCGCAGACTATTTTTTACTTATTCAGGCATTATTTGACAAAGGTTTTGTTGATGACATAGACGAACTGATTAGATATGGTCATAGAAATGGTCTGAAGATTTTACTAGAAGCACATACTAAAACGGAGTTTGAAAATGCATTAAAAACTAGAGCAGATATTGTTGGGATTAATAATAGAAATCTAAATACACTTGAAATCAATCTTGACACCACAAGAAACCTTCTACACAATTACAGGAGGAGGTGGAGAAGCAAAAAAATGCCGTTTGAACCTGTATACGGAAAAATGATAGTATCTGAAAGCGGAATCAAATCAACAAATGATATAGACTTTTTACACAATTGTGGTGCTGATGCATTTCTTATAGGTACAAGTATAATGAAAAACCCAGATATACAAAATAGTGTATCAAACTTGGTGAATGCGATATGAAAATAGGAATGCCTAAGGATGGAAGGTTTGGAGATTT
>DTTB01000054.1 GCA_012964965.1 Candidatus Nitrosopelagicus sp. | reverse complement strand
TTGTTAGTTGAGATAAAACATTTACAAGAGATTTTCTTCGTTCACTGTCTAAATGTGCAGTAGGTTCGTCAAGTATCATGAAGTTAAGATTTGATGCACCTAGAAGATGTGACATGCCAAGTCTTAATGCTAAAGCAATACTAACTTGTTCTCCTCCACTGAGTGATTCAATATCAAGCATAGTGTTTCTAGAATAACATGAAATGTTTACATCACGTGTTTTTTCTGACAATGAAATTCTTTGAATCTTTGTGTTAAGTTTCTCAAGATATTCTGACGCCTTCTGTGAAATAATTTCTAAGGCCCATGAACGAAGACTTTTGCCCACTGGACCATCTCTGTTGTAAACATTATCTTGAATGTGTTCAAGTTCAGTAACATATCCTTCAACATGTTTTAGTTCTGTTAGTGTAGAACCAAGCTTTTCTAGTTCCATCTTTGCTTTTTTGATATTTCCAGAAATCTCTCCATATTCCTGATTAATCTGGGTCAATCTAGTCATGGAACTATCTTTAGATTCTATATTTTTGAGAAATTCCTGCTGATCAAAACCCTTAGTTGATTTTTCAAGCGAAACAATATTCTCATAGATAGTTTTTGCATGCGAATCTAGGCTCGCTACTTCTACTAATTGACTGGAATTAACTGTAAGCGGTATCTTTTGCATCTGCTTTACCTTCATCTTAATTTCCACAATAATTTCATCTAATTGTGATTCATTCTTAATTTTGTACGTACTGAGAATTGTTTCAGCCTTTTTAGATTCTTCTAGATTATCAGAAAGACTGTCAATGTTTTGTTCATGTTCATTTTTTTCATCTTCTAGTTTTTCAATTTTCTTTTCTATTTCTTTAATCTCGTCTTCTATGTGCTTTTTTTGGAATAGTGGTTTGAGATGGTCAACTGTAGAGTCACAGACTGGACATTTTCCATCTTTCAATACTAATTTTTCAGCAAGTTCCTCATGTTCTTCTAGTCTTACTTGTTTTTTCTCTAAATCGTTTAGTTCGGATTCGATAACAGAGAGTTCTTTCTGAATTTTATTAATTTCTGATTCAATCTCATTTTTGTTTTTAGATATTGCAAAGCATGGTTTACATTCGTTTACAATTTCTTCTTTTTCAGCAACCTCATTCTGGATTGATTTTATAACATCTTTTGCATATTCTTGCCATTCCTTTTTCCTTGATTCCAAATCCTTTAGTTGTGATTCCTTGGTTGAATCACTCTGAATTTGTTTTTCAAGTTTTGAGATCAATAATTCTTGTTCTTTCTTTTCCACATCAAGCTGTTCCAATTTAGGCTGTGCATTTTTGGATTCATTCTCATATTCAGCAATTTTATTTTCAAGAAGTTGAAGTTGTGTGTCATCATAACCAAATTTTTCTCGGATTGTACTTCTAAATTCCCGTTGTACAGTTCTCATTGATGCTAATGCAGTGTCTAGCTTGTCGATACCAATTATTGCGTTTAGCAGTTCCTTGAATTCCTTTGGTTTTGCTTTTATGATTGAATTGAGTTCACCTTGTCGAACTATGGATGCAATTTGTAACTTTTCAAAATCCATCCCAAGTGTTTCTTCAACATGTTTGGTCATAGATTCTCCAAACTGTTTTCTCTCTCCTTCTGCAATTGGAATTAATTTTCCATTCACATCCTCTGCAAATTGTGCAGTAAGTGTTCCCTTGGAATCAATTTTTCTTATCGCTTGATAGTTTTTTCCATTAGCTGAAAATTCAATTTTTGCATATCCCTGATTTGATCCCCTTCTAATCAGTCCTTTCTTTTTTATTCCTAATCTTGATTCACCAAATAATGAAAATGTGATTGCATCAATGATGCTTGATTTTCCAGCACCATTATCACCAACAAACACCGTTGCACCACTATCAAAATCTAATTTTGTATTAGAATGTGCCAGAAAATCAACCAATTCTATGTTACGAATCATTTTTTGCTCCTCTTGAATTGCTCAAAATTTTCAATTACTAGTTGTGTGGCTTGGTCCAGTTGGTTTGATGATAAGAGAGGAAGCAGATCATTTACAGCAAAATTAGCAAGTTTTTCTGATTTCAGTGCATTTACTGCAAGTTTGAATAATTCCTCGTCTATTCGTGCAGGCCTGTTTAGTAGAACTGATGATGCATCTTCATTTTGTAACATCTTCCATGAACAATGTAGTGTTTGTGGAATTATTTGAGAAATTTTTGTCTGTACTACGTCTCTTTCAATATCCTTACCAATAATTTTAATCTCAACCACTGGTTTTTTGTCAAACGTAGATATTTTCTCTAGAATTTTAGATATTGAAGTGTCCAAGTCTTCTTCAATTTTTGTAGAAAATTGTGGCCGTGTATCTAATTTTATCCATTTTGGCTTTGCATCTTTTGATGAAATATCAACTTCAAAAAATCCTTTTTCTGTTTCCTTTATTCCTTCACTCGTTGTCATCTCCGTTGATCCAGGGTATGCAAGAGGTCCTCCTAACTGATCAAACTGCTTTACCGATTTATCGTGAAGATGTCCCATTGCATAGTAAGTGAAGTTCTTTGGTAAATCTGAAGAATTTAATTCTGCAGCAAATTGGTTAACCTCTGTAATTCCTTGGTGTAACACTAGAATTTTGTGACCATTATGTTGTTTTGCGAGCGCATCAATCGCTCTGAATT
>DTTB01000053.1 GCA_012964965.1 Candidatus Nitrosopelagicus sp. | reverse complement strand
TTGTTTTACAACCATTATGATGTACAACCCGTTGATCCAATTGAACTTTGGGACGAGGATCCATTTAGCGGAAAAATCAAGGGAAATAAGATCTTTGGAAGAGGTTCATCAGATGATAAGGGCGAGTTGATCACACGGATAAGAGCAGTAACATCATTTCTAAAAGTCACGGGGGATGTTCCATGTAACGTAAAATTTGTTATAGAGGGAGAGGAGGAAACTGGAAGCGCGCACATTGAAGAATATTTAAAAAAATATAGAAAGAGATTTTCATGCGATGGTATAATATGGGAATTTGGGCATGTCGATAGTAAAAATAGACCAATTATAGATCTTGGAATGAAGGGTTTACTGTACGTTGAGCTATCATTGAGAGAATCAGATATGGATTCTCATTCAAGCCTTGCCGTCCTGATTAAAAATCCCGCTTGGCGTTTAGTTGAAGCCCTAAAAACACTTCGTGATTCTTCAGGAAAAATTTTGATAAAAGATTGGTATGATGAAGTATTACAACTTAACAAATCAGATATTAAAATTCTAAAGTCTTTACCATTTGACGAGAAAGAATTCAAAAAGGAGTATGGAATCCGTGAGTTTTTAGGAAAGAAGACTGGCCTTGAAATTAAAAAATCTCTGGCAGGTGAGCCAACATGCAATATAGCTGGAATAGTTTCAGGATATTATGGTGAAGGAGCAAAAACTGTCCTACCAGCAGAGGCACGCGCAAAAATTGATTTTAGATTAGTGCCTAACATGAGTCCAAAAAAACAAGTTATGAGATTAAAACGTCATCTAAAAGCAAAGGGGTTTGGTGACATTAAGATTAAAGTGTATCATGGTGAGGCTGCTGCAAGAACTAACCCTAAACATCCGTTTGTTTCTGATGTTACGTTAGCTGCACGCAGGTCTTTCGGAAAATACCTACTAAGTGTCTCTAGTGCTGGAACTGGTCCAATGCATGCATTTACACATATCCTAAAGGCGCCTGCTATTGCTGTTGGCTCAACATATGTATTTTCTCGGATCCATTCCCCTAACGAGTTTACGCGTATTGATCTGCTAAAAAAGACCACGAAATGCATGTGTCTTATCTTGGACAATTTTGCTAGTTCTAACTAATATTTTGTAAATATGTTATCACAATAACTTTTATTCTCCTCTAAATCCACATGATCTATGACAGCAATGTATATGCCAGGCGCAACAGCTGTTGGCATTACATATAATGGTGGTCTGGTTCTTGCAAGCGAACGTAGAATTGCTTATGGAAATTTTGTCGTTAGTAAAACTACTAAAAAGACATTTGTTATTACGTCTCATGTTGCTGCAGCATGTGCTGGACTAGTTGCTGATATGCAGATTCTTTCATTACAAGTTTCAGCACTGGCTAAGATTAGAAAAATGGAGATTAAGCGAGATGTGCCACCAAACACAATTGCAAAGATGATGTCAAATATGATGTATGAACGAAGGTTTTTCCCATTATTGACACAGGTTATAGTAGGAGGTTTAGTTGATAGCCCAGTTATATTTACTTTAGATCCACTTGGTTCAGTTTTACCTGATGATTATGCAGCTGTTGGCACGGGTGCGGAAATGGCATTAGGTATTTTGGATCAGCAATACAAAAAGGAACTAAATGAAGCGGAAGCCACTGATCTTGCTGTGAAATCCATCCGTGCTGCTATTATGAGGGATTCAGCAAGCGGTGATAACATAGATGTTTTAGTAATAGACAAGAATGGTATCAAAGAAACTACTAAAAACGTCAATTAACACTTTATCTCTTTTCTGGTTTCCCAGAATTCATCTGAAATGTAATGCAAGTTTTTTATTGCTTCACCCTTGTCAATCTCGTTTATTTGCTTGCTTGACATCTTTGCCTTTCCCACAGCCAAAAATTTATGATGTGATTCTTCAATAACACAAACTATATCATCCACATCAAAATCAGAAAATTTTGTAATACCGGGTCTCATCACATTAGCTCCCTTACAGATGAATTTTACTGCACCCATGTCTACCATCACGTTTGGAAATTTTTCAAGCATTGATGTGTCATCCAAAAATGGCATAATATCTTCACCAATCTTTACCGCCGTCAGTCCCATACCGGTAATTATTATACCCTTATCATCTATATGATGAAATTTAACATTCTTTAGTTTTGGAGGTTGTATTTTCCACTGTGATCTAATTTGAGAGAGTACTTGGGAAGTTTCACTTTTAGATATTAGGTTAGACTTCAAATTTTTGTAATCTCATTTCTTATGTTAATTAAATCTCGTAAAATTGAGCTAGCAGTCTCAATTCCTCCAGCGCCACGACCAATAACAGTTTGAGTTCCTGAATGTTCAGATGTAAATGAAATTGCGTTTAAAGTTCCATCGACGCATAATGGATCATTCACAGAAATTTCTTTTGGTCCAACAACTAATTCTTTGTTACAGGATGCAATCAGCTTTACTGCACAGTTTTTAGATGCAGCAATTTTGATATCTTCTTCATCCACCTTTCTAATACCTGTTCTCTTGATATCAGGCATAGTGACTTTCATTCTCATTATCCAGTTTGCTAAAATAACTAATTTGGCAGCGGCATCAAGACCATCCAGATCAAGTGATTCATCTGCTTCGACATAACCTCTTTTTTTGGCATCGTTTAACGCGTCATTAAATGACATACCATTTGCCATGTTAGTTAGAATATAGTTTGTAGTACCATTTAGTATACCATCAAATGAAATGATCTGTTCCCCTCCCAAACTATTTTTTGCGTAATCCAAAATAGGTGTACCACCACCTACGGTTCCACTAAAACGGAACATAATGTTATTGTATTCAGCAAGTTCAAATAAAGAAGGAAATGCAAGTGCTAAAGGACCCTTGTTGACGGAAATAACATGTAAGCCTTGTTTCATCGCATTGATGATATGTGTCATTCCAGGCTCAGCATCTTTGTAATTACTTGCGGTTGCCTCAATAAGTACCTCAGCGTTTAAATTGTTAATCATATCTAATCCTGAAACATTGTTTTCTTTTTTCGAGTATTTTTTTACAGAGTTATATTTTCTTTTTGTACCAATTAATCTAGATGCATCTAAACCAGATGTATCAGTCACTCCACCTGTTTTATCAAAAACACCTACAATCTTAGGCTTAAGACCATACCTAGCATACAAATCCTCAGATCTTGATTCCAGGAGCTTAGCAAAGCTTTGACCGACAACGCCAAAACCACAGAGAATGATTCGCATTATATGATCACTCTAAATGGATTATTTAGTCTAACTTATCTAAACGCAATGATATGGAGTTTATACAATATCTTAGATTTGTTGGTTGTGGACCATCATCAAAAACATGCCCCAAATGAGCACCACATTTGTTACAATTTACCTCTATTCGTAACACGCCGTAACTAGTATCTTTTATGCACTCAATCGCATCACTATTAATCGATTTAAAAAAACTCGGCCAACCAGTCCCAGAATCAAATTTTGTTTCAGATTCAAAAAGTTCGGTATTGCAACATGAACACCTGTAAATTCCTTTGTCCTTACAATCCCAATACATTCCTGTAAATGGTCTTTCAGTATCTTTTTTCCGACACACGTTATATTGATCTGATGTTAACTCATCCTTCCACTCATTATCTGTTTTTATAATTTTGTCAACCAATTCTTCTTTTTTCCTCAGTACGTTTTTCTGATTCAAATCTTTCTAATCCATACTGATTCAAATCAACATATTTCATAATTCTACTTAATGTTGGGTGTTTTTTGTTAATTAAATAATACATTTGCTGAGCAACCTTTCGGTAATCTGGATGACCCTGTTGAACAGTTCTTAATTCGATAAGATGCGTTGCCTCACGTAAATTGAAACGCATGTAGTATGGATAGTTATAAGCAAAATTAACAACATATTGAGCCTCTTCTGGAAATTTTCTTCTCATTTGCTGAAATACATGTTTTGTATTATACATGCAATCCTTGAAGTCTTTTTCAATTCCCAATTCAATAATCTCCTTAGGAGTATCAAAACCATGATCAGTTGTAAGTAACTGTCTCCCAAGTGTCAATGCTCTATGCCTATGAAAATCCCTAAACATTCCAAAATTTGTTCTCAAATCAAAAGTATAATTAACCATTTCAAATGCTCTTGGTGGTCTATGTCTTCTATTTTGTCTTATTCTGCATAACCGCTGGATAATTTTCATTTTTGATTTTTTGCTTATTTTTTTAACATTTTGAAAAACTTGTTGAAATGAAAGACTAGGCGATTGTTCAAAAATCAGCGCGGTAATAATACTATTAATTGATTTTACCTCAGTTTCAAATTCAACCAGTTTAACATCGTTCCCAAGAATTGGTTTATCACGAACATAGTTTTTAGCCAAGTTAGAAGAAGTTTCCTTTACTGCTTTAAGATATTTTTGAAATGCTTTTCCATATTTATCATTTGAACGGCTAACAAATGATTTGATTGTAGTATCTAGTTCCCGTTTAATCTTTACAGCAAGCTGCTTTTCCTCAGTCAATTTAGAACTAAATAGAATTATTAAGAGATATTCAAATGCCCTGCCGTTACCAGTAATTCCGACATTTGTTAAAGTGGATGCAGGCAATAAACTTCGTAACGCATCCAACGCCTTTGCCTTAGTAGCTGCACGATAAATCATGTTAGCCGATTTTATATCACTCTCATTTTTTAATAATGGAAATTTCTTTTCAACGCCATCATGATCTTTAAATTTATAATTTTCAATTGGATCATTCTCTCGTACAAGTTTCAGCATAGGCTGAATATTTTTTGCATATAAATCAAAATCTAAATTACATGCAACCAAATAATTATCAGCGAAACTAGATTTCATTAAAATAGGCTCATGGTAAAACTTGTATTTACCATTCACTTTTTTATCCCAAGAAACATATCTTGAAGATTTTTCCAAATAAGACAAACCTATTCTTCTATCTTCAATTTTTTTTACTGCAATATTTGATAACCCTTCAATTGCAATTTGTGCACTACCTAATTCAGCTACAGAATCATCACCGTATTCAAGCAAAATACGTTTGTAAAACTCTTCGCCACGATTTTGATTTTTTAAAAACTCGTCAAGAAAAACTTTCCGCATATTTTTATCAGTTCTACTATACCGTGACATGAGAGCACCTCTATCCACCTGTTTGGGCGTTGTAATTGCAAAAACTGAGTCATTAATATTTGAAAAGTGTTTTAACAGTTTTTTTTTCTCATAGTTTGAAAATTTTTCTTTCAACATAAACTCAAAGTTTGTGATTTTAATAAATGATACAGGATAAAACACAGATTAACCCTGATCGCAAAATTGGTGTTGCTTAAGGCTACGTTCTATTTTTTTGCGTCGTTAATCTGAATCAAATCTGATGATTTTGCGCGTTGGGATTTTGTTTGCCATCTTAACAACACCTCCTTGAAATTGTTTGCGTCGTCTTCGTTTTCAGTGTACATTAGGGTTGTAATCCATCTACCTTTACCGGCTGGACCACCAATTGAGTTCATCCAAAAAGTGTCGGGCAGAGTTTTAACAGCCTTATTTTCTGGGTCACGACTCAAGTCAGTCCATCTTTTTGCAACAAATGCCAGAATCTGGCTCAGCTCATTCTTTTCAATCAATTATATCACTTTGATGGGTCATGATTTTAAAATTTCGATATCATCGCTTCATAATTGGTTAATTTCTTCTTACAAAAACAAGTAACGATTTTCACACCTTCTTGGTTATACGTATCATAAAACAATTGAATATGGCTAAGGACGAGGTAGCTATAATCGGTAAACCAGTCAGGGACATGTATGGAACTGATATGGGGAAAATACTTGGCACATTCACTGACATTGATGGCAGTATTCAGACGGTTGGTGTTGACTGTGGCTCCGAAGGTCTAAAGCAAATTCCATTTGTGCAACTTGTGTTACAGGGAGAAGTTGTAATCTATATTCCTAATTGGAGATTGGAAGCACAAAAAATCTTGAGAGAAAAGGGTTTGACTCTTAGACGCCTAAAAGCGTTGATGACTATAGTATCAGAAAATGATGAGATGAAATCTGACGCAGAACTAATTCATGAAACATACAAATCAAAATTAATGAATTTAGATGATGCTGAAGCAAAAATTAAGACTCAGCTTCTAACACGCCTAGATGAATTAGACAATCAGGCAAAAACAGTTAAAATAATTTTATTTGATGCAAGAGTTCAGTTCAAGAGTGAGGAAATCTCAGAATTAACATTCGAGTCTATACAGAAACATTGTAACAATCTTCTTGAACGCTTATCTCATGAAAAGAATGAAGTCAAAAATGTTCAAAGACGTCTTGACGATCTTTCAGTGGAATGTATAGAAGTAATCAAAACCCCAAAAGATATGATACAAGAATCAGCTGTCTCTTACCTTGATGCATCTGGTCATACCATAACTGAATCAAATCATTATGAACCAACAACACCTGTAACAGTAGATTCTGAACCAGAAAATACACTACCAGAGCCCCCAGTTGGAAACACGGAATCATCAACTCAGGAATCAACTAAAGATGATGATGATTCAAAACATCAATCTGAGTATAACCCAGATTGGTTATCTAGAATGCAAGCTTAGCAAGAAATTTTACCTTTCATGTTATTTTTAACATTTAGAAATAACTAATGCGCATCTATCATTGAAAATAGATGAGTAAAGAGTATGAAATTGGCTTAAATAACTTTGACACACAGACTAGAGTCAATGCCAAGTCTGATTTTATCTCATTTTGGGATGATCAAGCGAAAAAACTTTCATGGTTTCAACCATGGATAAAAACTCTTGATTGGAAACCCCCATTTGCAAAATGGTTTGTTGGTGGAAAGATTAATGCGTCTTACAACACGTTAGATGTGCACCAGGCTGATAATGCCCAGAAACCTGCCATTTTATGGGAAGGTGAAAATGGTGAAACACGAACTGTCACATACAGGGAACTGTATCTTGATGTCTGTAAGTTTGCTAATGTTCTAAAATCACTTGGGGTCAAAAAAGGCGAGCGTGTTACGATTTATCTACCTATGGTACCTGAGCTTCCAGTTGCCATGCTAGCATGTGCTAGGATTGGTGCCATACACACTGTCGTATTTTCTGGTTTTAGTGCAACTTCATTGAGAGATCGAATAGACGATTCCAGGTCTAAGTTAGTTATTACCGCAGATATTGGATTTCGCAAAGGTAATGTCATAGAGCTAAAGAAAATTGCTGATGAGGCTACCAAAGATCTTGATTTTGTTGAGCACATAATCGTATTAAAACGGGCAGAAGCACATCTATCACTTGGACCAAAACACACTCTTTGGTATGAATTAATGAAAAATTCACCTCAAGAGTGTAAACCAGAGGAACTTGATAGTAGTCACCCTCTTTACATATTGTATACTTCTGGCACAACTGGGAAACCAAAGGGCGTGCTACATGGGACAGGTGGATATCTAACACATCTGTACTCTACGTTTCAATGGGCATTTGATATAAAAAATTCAGATGTATTTTTTTGTACAGCTGATATTGGTTGGGTTACAGGTCACAGTTATGTTGTTTATGGACCGCTTCTTCATGGTGCTACTGAAGTAATGTACGAAGGTTCACCTGACTATCCAAAGATATCAAGAATGTGGGAGATGATTCAAAGGTATGGTATAACCATATTTTATACGACACCCACCGCACTGAGAATGTTTATGAAGTTTGGCGATTCAATTCCAAATTCTTTTGATCTTTCTAGCCTTCGACTTTTGGGAACTGTAGGTGAACCAATAAATCCAGAAGTTTGGCGTTGGTACTTTAGGACTATTGGAAAATCAGCATGTCCAATTGTGGATACTTGGTGGCAGACTGAAACTGGAGGAATGATGATTTCTCCCCTACCAGGAATAGAAACAATACAACTAAAACCTGGTTCAACAACAAGATCTATTCCTGGTACAGATATTTCAGTAGTAGATGAGAATGGCAATGAGCAGCCACCAAATAAGAAAGGTTATCTTGTAATTAGAAAACCCTGGCCTGGAATGCTTTTGTCACTTTGGAATGATGATGAAAAATACAAAAATGTTTACTGGTCAAAGTTCAAGGATGTTTACTATGCAGGCGACTATGCGATTAAGGATTCTGACGGATACTTTTGGCTTCTTGGACGTGCAGATGATATCATAAAGGTTGCTGGTCATCGTATAGGAACAGCAGAACTTGAGAGCAGTTTAGTAACACATAGTGATATTGTAGAAGCAGCTGTTTGTGGAATTCCAGATGAGGTTAAGGGCGAAATAATTATTGCGTTTGTGGTCTTAAAAGAGAACGCCAAAAAAAATGGTGATGAATTGCGGTCAGAATTAATACAGACTATTAAAGAAGGTGTAGGACCTATAGCAACACCGCAGCAGATCTACTTTGTATCAAAATTACCAAAAACTAGGAGCGGAAAGATTATGAGGCGCCTTTTAAAGTCAATTGCGAGTAATGATGAGATTGGAGATATCAGCACGCTTGAAGATGGATCTGCAGTAGAAGAAGTTCAAACAGCCTTTGATGAGCTGCAAAAAGTAGTTAAGAAAAATAAAAATTAAGATATTATAATATTTGAAAATAAAAATAACGCAGCATACTTTAAGCAAATTAGTACGCAATAAGTAAAAAACTATTACAAAAGCAATTTGCCCTATTCTTAGCCTTATTCTATTTTTTTCACATTTGTCGCGTTAGGTCCTTTTTCTCCTTCACCGATTTCAAACTCTACTTTGTCGCCTTCATTGATAAAGCCCTCAATGTCTGCCTTATGGACAAACAAATCGTCATTGCCTTCTCTTTGAATAAAGCCGTAGCCTTTTCTTCGGTTGAACCATTTTACGGTACCATTTTCCATTTTATTTTCATTTGAATGGCATGTATATAATTGATTAGCTTTTGTAAAACATAATTTACTTTGTAATCTCGCAATACTTGTTGCTACCCTCAAAGAATTTAACTCCTGAAATTGGAATTTTATCCTTTAGATTATCAAAAATCCACATTGCTATATTTTCTGATGTAGGGAAATCAAACATAGCATCAAGGTTCGTGTGATCAAGTCGTTCGATTGTCTGCCAGCATATTTTTTTCATCTCGTCAAATTCTATTACCATGTTTTCCTTATACGTGGAACCCTTTTTCAGTTCACCAGATGCTTCGACAATTATCTTAGCTGTGTGTCCATGTGGTTTACCACACTTTGGATGACCCTTTAATGTGTGGGCAAAATCTATCTCAAACTCTACACCGATCTTTGTCTGCATAATTTTCAGTATCGTGAGGGTTTCAAATACCTAGCGAAATCTCTTCTTCTAAAACCACTTTTCAAGCGTATGGCTTCGCTTTTCAAGTCCACGCTTTAATCGGTTTAATGAGGATTGAACTCTTTCATGTGAGAAATCTCTCTCATTGGAAAGATAATCTATAATTCCAGAATAATTTGTGTCTTTAAACTCAATTTTATCCACTTTTTTCACATCAGCCTGAAGGAAAATATTTCTTATCTGATTGTAATCAATTTGTTTTAATTCTTCCTGTATTTGTGGCATATCCTCCAGTTTACCATATTCTTTAACCAATTTCAATGCAGTTTTAGGACCTATTCTTTCAAAGCCATCAGGATTGAAGTCAGTTCCAACAAGTATGCCAATGTCAACAATCTGTTCTTTTGTAACTCCAAGCATATCCAAGTTTTTTTGGTGATTGATAATCTCTGGCTCTATGTCGATGTACGTGTTACGATTTGGTAGCTTTCTTCTACCTGAGTTGGTGAAATTACGGACAAGTTTTTTTGCACCAAATAGAACACAATCAAAATCTTGACTTGCAACCGCATCAGCCTTGCCAGTTTTATTTAGGTATGCGGCAGTGGCCTCACCATCTGCGCTAGCCTGAATATGTGGTATGCCAAATAAATCAAGAAGATGTTTAGAATCATCAACCATTGTATCCTGCATTGACGTTGTTTGCTGTGCATATTTTCTTGCTGATTCCATGTCTCCTTTTGCTTTGGCCTTTTCATATTTTATCGCAGCCTCTTTTTTACCCAATTTGCGTCTCTCTATTTCTGCAGTCTTAAGCGATGGTGGTTTACCATCAAATACATAGACTGGTTTTATTCCCATAGATAGAAAGTTGATATTTCTGTACAGTAGACCGGTTAGGTGACTAGTAACTCTACCATGACTGTCTGAGAGATGTAGACCGTCCGGTCCACGAATGATTGATAAAAACTGGTAAATTGCATTGTATGCATCAATTGCTACAATCTTTGATGAGAAAGATTCAAGTTTGGTTTTCTCACGTATAAGGAGTGATTTGATATTTACGCCCATATTATAACAACATTTTTCTTGTTTTTTTGTTTAGTGCTTTCATCGATTTACTATATTAGGGCGCTTTATACAATTGCTCTGTCGGGATAGCCAAGCCTGGTAAGGCGGACGCCTCGAAATCTCATACAGGATAGCGTCTGTGCATCTGCACGCGAGGGTTCGAATCCCTCTCCCGGCGCTTGCTGAATTGGACGGAACCACGGCTTCTGAAAACCAGCATTGAAAATTATCACTAGTGAATTATATATCAAAAAAATGCTCAATCAAATAAAAAAATCATCTGATTTTGAACAAGATATTATATTAGGAATTTCTTCTCT
>DTTB01000052.1 GCA_012964965.1 Candidatus Nitrosopelagicus sp. | reverse complement strand
GCCTTGATGAGTTTTGCAGCTGCACTTGTTGTCAACAAATCAGATGAAAACTTGATAAAAAAAATTCGAGCTGAATTTCTAGAGGGAGAATTATTTTGATACCAAACAATCTCCGAGTTATAAATATCGGTTTACGGGTTTTTTATCAATCCTTAACGGAACAAAAAATTGAAGCCGTTCACGTCAACTGGGAACCAAAACCAAAACTTGAAAAAGAGATTGAAGATATACTTGATAAAATTGATGAGTGATTAATGACTACAATAGCCATCAAAGAAAGAATTTCTTCTGCTAACAGTGTAGCTGTTCAGAGAATGATGGATTCGGATCCTTTCTTAGTTGATGTTGATTTAGCAGGAAAACGAATACCTAATTTAAAATCTAAAATGATTTTGCATGCTGGCCCTCCTATTGAATGGGAGGATATGTCTGGAACGTTAAGAGGCGCAATACTAGGAGCCATACTGCTTGAAAAATGGGCCGATAGTATAAAGGAAGCAGAAGAATTAGTTGTTTTAAAAAAAATAGAATTTGATTCCTGTCACAACCATTCCTCGGTAGGACCAATGGCGGGAGTAATCTCACCAAACATGCCCGTATTTGTAATCAAAGATAGATTAAGTCAAAACTACGCATATACAAATTTCAACGAAGGTTTAGGAAAAGCATTAAGATTTGGGGCTTATGATGAAGAAGTTCTTACTAAGCTGAATTGGATGAGAGAGAACCTTTTTAAATTTTTAAAAATAATTTTACAAAAACTCGAAAAAGAAAAAGGTGGCATTGGATTAAAATCCATCATTTCTCAAGCGTTGCAAATGGGAGATGAATGTCATAATAGAAATCAAGCTGGAACTTTGCTTTTTTTAAAAGAGATAATGCCTTACATTTTTTCTTATTTGGACAGAAAACAAGCAAATGAATTATTTAGTTTCATAAGTTCTAACAATCATTTTTTTCTCAATTTAGTCATGGCAGCTTCAAAATGCATGGCAGATCAAGCCCATAATATAGAATATAGTACGATAGTTACAGCAATTGCAAGAAATGGTACGGAAGTTGGAATTAGAATTTCAGGTTTAGGAGATCAATGGTTTACTGATAAAGCGCCAATTCCTGAAGGTCTCTACTTTCCTGGTTATTCATCTAAAGATGCAAATCCAGACATAGGAGATAGTACAATAACTGAAACGGTCGGTCTTGGAGGAGCAGCTATGGCAGCCAGCCCTTCTATAGTAAAATTTGTGGGAGGTACAATCAAAGATATTCAAGAAATGACTGACAGGTTCAGGAGAATTACAATCACTCAAAATAAGTACTACATAATACCATTCGCAGAGTTTGAAGGAACCCCCACTGGCATAGACATTAGGAAGATCATGCAATCCGGCTTGACTCCAAAAGCGAATACTGGAATTGCCCATAAGACTCCAGGTATAGGGCAAATAGGAGCAGGAATAGTGACCTTACCAATTAAACCCTTTAAGGAAGCTTTGATGTCATATGCAAGGACGTATAAGATATAGTTCAACAAAGGTTATCGTTAGTGCTTTTAGATTATCTTTCTTAACAATGTTAAAATAAAAAGTAAGGTACCTTGCTATATGAAAACAGAAATATACAAATTTCCGATGAATGGTCCTGAGGATCTCAGCGGATTAAGAAGTCTGGTAGAGGATGGCACAGTAATTCCCAACGAAATTGTTGCGATTATAGCCAAAACTGAGGGTAATGGTAATGTTAATGACTTCACTAGAGGCTACACAACCTTTGCAATCAAATCTATGCTTTCAAATTATCTTGATTGTACGCATTCTAATGTTAGTGAACGGGTTTCCATTGTTTGTTCCGGTGGTTGTGAAGGTGTGATGAGTCCTCATGCTACCGTTTTTACTAAAAAAAATGTTAATGAAAATAAAGTATCGGCTGACAAACGGTTTGCCATTGGTGTTAGCAAAACAAGAGAATTACTCCCTGAAGAGATTGGCACATGCATTCATGCGAAACTCGTTTGCCAGAATGTTAAGGAAGCTATGGCTCTGGCTTTAATAGAAAATATTCAAGATGTTCATTACGTCCAGATTAAATGCCCACTTTTGACATCGGACAGGATAAATGACGCAGAGAGGAGAGGAAAGCAAGTTGTTACCAAAGATACTTTAAAATCAATGGCATTTTCACGCGGTGCTTCTTCTCTTGGTGTAGCTATGGCATTAAACGAAGTTGATGAGGACAAGATCGTCGATTCAACGATATGTAATGATTGGTCACATTTTTCGTCAGTTGCCTCAGCTTCTGCGGGAATCGAGCTTATGAATAACGAAATTATCGTGATGGGTAATTCAAAAAAATCAATTAGTAACTGTATAATTGGTCATAGTGTAATGAATGATCCAATTGATTCCATGGCGGTGAGAAATGCTCTCCAAAGTGTAGGAATTAATGCAAATCCTAAAGTAGACATTGATGATCAAAAACGATTGATTAATGTTTTTGCAAAAGCAGAAGCGCATACAAGCGGTTTGGTAAAAAATAGAAGAACAACTATGTTAACTGATTCTGACATTAATAGTACCAGATATGCCAGAGCAGTAGTCAATGCAGTAATTGCGTCAATCGTTGATGATCCTATGGTGTATGTTTCTGGAGGTTCAGAACATCAAGGCCCACTTGGAGGGGGACCTGTGTCGGTAATTGC
>DTTB01000051.1 GCA_012964965.1 Candidatus Nitrosopelagicus sp. | reverse complement strand
ATGCCAATTTTTTTACATTAAAAATCAATCTCATGAAAAAGATTGAAGCTAGTGAAAAAATGGGAATTGTGTCTAGAAGCTATACGGTAACTACAATCCTTTTCCACACTCCTTTTTTGTACACATTTTGAATACTAGATGGAATGCACTTTGCTGTTCCAGCTGTTCTGATAATCATTGGTATCAGAAAAATTCATCAGAAGCAGAGTTAAGCATCAGTATTAAAATAAGGGATTCAAAGTCATACTCAATATGACTACTAAGAAGACATCTGGCCGTTCACATGGATTTAAGCACAAATCTAGGAATGTTATGACAAAGAAAGCTCCCAGAGGTGTTTCGTTTCTTCTTCGTGAATATCATGAGGGGGATAGGGCATTGGTGATTATTGACCCAAGACAACACAAGGGATTACCACATAGACGATATCATGGTAAAGTTGGTACAGTGAATAGTGTAGGTAGGCGTAGTGTTACTCTTGGCATTAAACTTGGGAATAAGATGAAAACCTTAATCACTAGATATGATCATATCAAACCATTCGGTGGTTAATTTATGGAAGAGGTAAAAAATAGGATTACTGTGTCTTTGGCTGAAGTTAAGGAGATATTAGGTAACGCTGATCCTGAATCTATGGATCAGATTCAACGTTGGACATATGATTATGTATCAAAATTTGCCAAGATTGATTCTAAAAAGGCAAAGAAAATGAAACAGGAACTAGTTAAGGAATGTGGTTTAACTGAAGAAGAGGCAGTAGAAATAATTAATATCCATCCAACATCATTGCCAGAATTACGTTCATTCACTTTTGGCTGGAAAAAACTAATTCTTGCAGAAATACTTGAAAAGATTCTAAAAATAATTAAGGAATAGGTGACATAATTTTGGAGATTGGGCATACCCAATTACGCAAGTATGAAGAATATGCTTATGTGTTGGACTACAAATCGCGCGGCAGATCAATAACCGTTAATGGAAAGACTGGAATAATAATTACCGCAATAGGAGAAGAAAGGCTTACACTGTTAGAAGTTCTTGGAATAGAAGACATAACCTTTGATGTAGGGGAGAGAATTTTCATTGGAAAAGAAGGAAGATCCAAGATACAATCAGTTTTAGGTAAAATGACTTATGAAAAAATTTCTTCTTCTGCAAAAAACGAAATTCCAGCAGTTGTTGAATCAATTGTAAGAAAAAATGAGCAAAGATTTGTAGATTACTTAAACAATGCTCAACCGCTTACTCCAAGAGTTCATGCACTTGAGTTGATTCCTGGAATTGGCAAAACGTACTTAAATTCTATAATTCGAGAAAGGGAGAAAAAACCATTTGAAAACTATGAAGATGTCAAAAGAAGAGCGGGTCTTAAAGAACCTATCATACACTTGACAAAAAGAATATTGGAAGAGATTTCAGGTGAAACAAGAATGAATATTTTTGTAAAGCGATGATAAAACGTAAAAGTCTGGGACAACACTTTCTAAAATCGAATACTATTGCAAAGTCTATCGTTTCTGCTGCTAAAATAACAAGAAATGATCTAGTTCTTGAAATAGGTACTGGCCATGGAATATTAATTCCATACTTGTGTGAAAGGGCAAAACAAGTATACTCGGTAGAAACTGACAATAATTTGTATAATTTAGCAAAGACAAATTTTTCTGGTCATTCAAACCTGATTTTAGAACATGGTAATGGTTTCACTACAAACCACGGTTTTTCCGTTTTTATTTCAAATCTTCCATATTCAAAAAGTAGAAAAGCTATAGAATGGTTGCTACAAAAAAAATTTTTGCGAGCAGTTATTTTGGTGCAAAAAGAGTTTGCCGAGAAATTAATCTCTAAAGAAGATCATAAAGCAATATCAGTACTAGCAAATTATGGTTTTGAGATTAAATTTTTGATGAATATTAAAAACTCAAATTTCTTTCCATCCCCGAAAGTTGATTCAATATTACTTCTTTTGAAACCGAAGAAAACGCTTTCGAAGGTGTTAATTTCTACGGTTAATCGTGTTTTTTCATATAGACGTAAGACTGTTCAGAATATTTTAAAACAATTCGGTATAAATTCAACCTCTAAAAGGCGTCTGGATGATTTAACTGGAGATGAAATAATCAGCATTGCAAAAAAAATTATCAGACGCTGAGCCTTATCCTCCATCAGAGGACACGTTCTTTTTAGCTGATCATATTAAAAATACAAAAGGCAAATCAGCATTAGATGTTGGTACAGGTTCCGGTTATTTATCCGCACTTTTAGAAAAATCATTTTCTTTTGTTGTGGCTACTGACATAAGTTTCAGCGTTTTAAAAAAACAGAGTTATTTTGCATCCGACACAATTTGCTGTAATGGTGCAGATGCTTTAAACTATCAATTTGATCTTGTTATTTGTAATCTACCATATCTTAATACTAATGAAATATCAGATGTGAGAACAGACGGTGGAAAGGAAGGATTAATCGTTCCTATGAAAATCATCAGTTCGATTAAATCAAGAATAAAACCAGGCGGCGAACTAATTTTTGTTACTTCGTCACTTTCTAATTTTAAAAAACTAATTGAATATACTAAGCTGCAGGGTTTTGATGCCAGTATTATCGCAAAAAAAAAATTATTTTTTGAGGAACTAATACTTGTTAAGGGAATAAAATTATTTTCGTAGTTTTTCAGCTGCAATCTTTGCAACTGCGTCAG
>DTTB01000050.1 GCA_012964965.1 Candidatus Nitrosopelagicus sp. | reverse complement strand
ACTGGTGCAAAACCTGTTCTGGCTGATATTGAAAAGAACGCACTAAATTTAGATTTGAATAAGATGTCTAAATCAGTTAGTAAAAAAACAAAGGCTATCATGCCTGTGGATTTTAATGGCAGGCCGATAGATATGAAAGTTCTTCGAGAGTTTGCAGACAAAAAAGGCATAATGTTAATTGAAGATGCGGCTCATGCGATCGGTTGTTACTACAACAAAAGGCATGTGGGTACAATTAGTGACGTTGGAATTTTTTCTTTCAGTACCCCAAAAATTATTACAACTGGGCAAGGAGGTATGATAGTTACTAACGATAAACAAATCTATGAAAGAGCAATGGCTTTGAAGGACTTTGGGCGTGAGATTGGTGTAAAAAAACAAATGGAAAAATCATTTTCCCATTCAACTATTGGCTATAATTTTAAATTTACAGAGTTTCAGGCTGCGGTTGGCATAGCGCAAATGCGTAAATTACAAAAACGCATTCTAAAAAAGAGAATGATGTTTAAGAAATACGTTGATTTACTTTCTAATGTTAAAGGCATAGAATTTTTAAAAACCAATTTAAAAAATGTAACACCCTGGATGGTAGATATTTTTCTAAAATCATCGGTTGAAAGAACACAGTTAATCAAATATCTTGAAAAAAAACAAATTGGAACAAGGATATATTATCCGCCTATTCACAGATTAAAACCATACAGAGATACAGATCAAGAGTATAAACAAGCATCAAGTTTCTCTGATAGAGGATTATGGTTACCCTCATCTGTAACGTTGACTGATAAACAAATCAGAATTGTCTGTAATGAAATAAAACAATTTTTCAAGTAATCTATTTTTGTTTGATTTCAGGCTGCATTGATATCTCTTCTACTTTTTGATGCAAAGATTTTCCGCCTCTACGACCCCAAAAAACTATCTCTGTTGCATAACGGTTTTTGTCTCCATTGAAATCATGCGTATCAGTAATCTTAATTAAATAATTTCCTTTTTGAAGTTTTTCATCATGTCCCATCATTGCGTTACGGAAGAAGGAGTGCACAGAAGACCCAACTTTAAGTTCAGTAACACCAGTGTTTTCAGCTCGTACTATTGCTGCTTCCTGATATTTCAGAAAATCTGATAGTGTTTCTGAATCAAAAGTAAACCCTTCACTTTTCTGTAGGAAGTCTAAGAATCCATTTATTTCTGAAAAGAACGTTCGTAATTGAAGCATAAAGCGTAGGTACGAAGCCTCTTCTAATGCCCAAGTTTGCTCATTATATTCTGGAACAATACTTTCCCATGATCCACCATTTTTGATTGCATTTTCAATTTTATCCTTTATAGCTAGATACTCTTGCCCTAATGAGGTCTTAGGATTATGTTCGGCATATTCTATTAGGCGCTCGTAAAAAGTTGTATACTTGATATTGTTTAATTTATTTGCGTATATCGCAACTGCTTCAAGAAGACCAAGTGCATGGAATGTTTGAACCGCCCACGCTAAAACTAAAGTCCGAATCACATCAGCTTGTGGTAATGTGGCAGTTTCCCATATTGTCTCTTCATATTCTTGAACAGGATCTAAGCCAGGAACTGTGTGGTTCAATTCAATTGGAGTTCTAATTGTTTTTATTCCGTGCTTTTTCTTATATTCCGTATAATTCATCGGAGCGTTAGGTAAAACAGTACAACGATAAATCCATAAGGAATTATGAGCAGATGCTCCAAGAAGAGATTCTATACCATCTTTGAAAGTCTTGTAGGTTTCACCTGGCAAACCCACAATAATTTCTACTACTGTATCAATTCCTTCTTCTTCATACTTCTTTACAAAAGAAGATAGCGTATCAAATTTGAGATTACTTCTTTTGATAGTTACAAGAGTTTCGGGATCCATACTTTGGACACTGAGAGTAATTCCCTTGTCCATTTTTTGTTTATTGAAAATTTTTGCAATTTCAAAAACTCTCTCTGCATCATTTTTTGCAAAATTTACTCGAATCTTTTGAGGATAACCTCCGTGTTTCTCATTTATTTCCGCTATGCGACGCGCTATTTCGACATCCCGTGGAAAAATGCCAAAGTTAGCGTTACCCATGTATACATGAGAGATTTTCATTTCTGCAAAAAGTTCCATTTCTTTATAGATACGATCATCATCGAATTGAAACATTTTTTGGGCTGTCATCGAACCCCAATCACAAAATGTACAAGCATATGGACATCCACGATCTGTTTCCCAAACTGTCTGATAATGATAAGGAAGAGTCAACAGTTCATCAAAGACTCCCGTGAGATATGGTGATGGGAAAGTATTCAAATCACGTACTCTAGTTCGTATTTCGGTTGTAAATCCATGATATGTTAACCCTGGAATAGTTTTAAAATCTCCTCCGTTAATGTACGCAAGTAGTATCTCTGAAAAAGTAACTTCACCCTCACCATGAACAGCTATATCAATAAACGGATAACGCTCAAAAAAATCTTCTAAGCGAATTGAATCCGGCACTTGAGGTCCACCAAATATGATAAGACAGTTTGGATAACGTTCTTTGATTAGACGAGCGACAGCAACTGACATTTCAAAATTCCATACATATGTTGAGAATGCAGCAATTCCAGGATTTTCTAAACGCTCTACTATATCAGTTGGTTGTTCACGAAGAATTACAAAATTCTTTTTTTCTATATGCTTGTTAATCTCAGGAAAAGT
>DTTB01000049.1 GCA_012964965.1 Candidatus Nitrosopelagicus sp. | reverse complement strand
GCCTGCTTTAGACCAAATTTTGAACCATACAGGACTGTACCAAATGCCAAAGGAACATGCTTTGACTCAATTCCAGGACCGTTATCCTTAACGCTCAAGATATACTGTTTTGGGTCAGGCTTTTCTACATCAACCGCTTTTATCGACATGTGAACGTCGGGTAAAATTCCTTTTTGATCACATGCGTCAAGAGAATTTTCAACGAATTCACGAACTGCAGTATAAAGTGACCTTGTTGGATTACTAAAGCCTGCAAGGTCTCTATTACGATAAAAAAATTCACTGGGAGAGATCTGTGTAAAAGATTCTTTAGAAGACATCCTGATTTTCCCATAATTGTAATTTTTCTAGTTTTTCACGTCGTTTTACAGCTTCCAACTTACTGTAAACAGAACCATGCATACTTCCACTAGAAAGAGATGAAATTGCATCGATAGTATTTTTTAGTTGATTTGGTGGTCCTATAATAGAAACAGTTTTTCCGTAAATAGAAATTAATGTGCTAGTAAGATTTTCCAAGTTTGTACGTGCTTTTCCTTTTTCTCCAATGATTCGTCCTTTTATCCGTTCCATCTGATCTGTAGATTTTCCTACAAAATCCTGCAAATTCATAACATGTAAAATATTATCCTCCGCTAGTAGCAACATAGCTTTTTCTGGTGAAAATCCACGACCAATAGCTGTGATAATTTCCATCGCCTTGAACGGTTGGATGTCAGTTATGTTTCCAGAACCACGAATGTAAATTTCTCCAGAATCGCTATCAATTTCTAACGATACTGAACATTTTTTTTCAATTTCAGATTTTGTATTTCCAGATTTACCAATTAAAACTCCTATTCGGTCGTCTGGTATCCTTATTAATTTTTCAAAGCTCATGTGTTATTCTGTTAAAGATATCAATTGGATTTTCCACAGTTAACCCCCTTTTTACAAAGAATCTTGTGATGTTATTAATGTCTCTTTTGAGGAATTCTTGAGCTTTTGGATGTTCCAAGTCAACAGCTGATCCAAGATCAAATAAAATTAAACCTTTTTTCGTTTTAAAGATATTATACTCTGAAAAATCACAATGAACAAGTTTCGCCTGCTTGTAAAGTTGTTCAATTAAGGATATGGCTGATTTGTAATCTTTTTCATCAATTTGGGATTCAATAAGAGTTTTTGTTGGTATACCGTTTGTTCCAATAAATTCCAAGGCAAGAACATTTTTTTTTACTGCTATTGGTTTAACTACTACAAGTCCACTTTCAATACACCGCATTAAATTTTTATATTCTTTTTTTGCCCAGAGAAAAACCAAACTTCTTGTATTTTTTCTTATTCTAGAAAATCGTGGATCGCCTATAATGTAAGGAGAACGTTTTTTGAAACTTGAAGTTGAAGTTAGATAAACTTTCAGCGCAACATTATGTTTATCTGGAGATACTGCCCAAAATACTACAGATTCTTTTCCAGCACGGATAACACCGTTAACATAAGAAATTGTTTTATCTTTTATCATACCATATATTGTTAGTACAGTTGATTTATCTAAAACCTCATTAACTGTTTTATTTTTTTTAAATCCATCAGGTAGAAGACGTTTTCTTTGTTTTGACTTGTTACTGACATTAAAAAAATAACCGTTATCATCAAAATTCTCAAAAAACATTTTTAATTCATACCAAGCAGAAAATATTTTTAATTCAGAAATCTTTTGGGATATGTTTGTTATCTTTCAGCCAATCAACTTGACTAAGTGTGAACCTCCAAATAATATCACCCCTTTCATCATACTTAAAATCCCATGGTGCAATTATGACTATATCATGATCACGAATCCAAATTCTTCGTTTTAATTTTCCACGAATTCTGCCCCGTCTTGTAATGTCATCAGTACATTTAACCAGTACTTGGTCACTGCCAAGTAATTTCATCACTCTTCCAAGCAGTTCTCCTTCTTCTGGTAATCGAATTTCTTTTAATGCACTTTCGTTTAAGACCTTACGCTTACCCATGAATAAAAATTAAGTATTTTTGTATATAATTGTGATGATTTACATTTTGAAAATAATTAGAAAGGGAATTCCATCAATTTTTTTGACACCATTTTCCGAAGCTATTCCAAGATCAACTGATAAAGAAATTATCTCTTTGCCAACCATATTGATATTATCACATTTTTTTAACAAGTCCTCAGCTTCCGCTTTTTTAATGAGTTTTTCTCCGTAATATGACTCGCTAATTTTAATAGAAAGTTTTTCACTGATGATAGTTTTACCTAGTAAGTTAGAATCACAAATATTGAGCAGACGTGTATTATTACGACTAATTACACGTGCAGAAAACATTAGGCATATTTACCCTTAATTGTAGATTTTGCTCCACATGCCTCACAAATAAGAAAATGTATCCTTTTTTCTTTTTCTATTCTTGTATCAGGACTTTTACAAGCTGGGCACTCGATGTAATCACTGACATAAATTTTTAGAAGTCGTGTAAAATCATCAGGTTCTCTTTTTCCAATAAACAATGCACTATCACCAACTCTCTCAGCAGGAACTGCAAATTCTTTTGATAAATATTGCAATAATTTGGCAGGATCTCTACGCATTATTTTTGGAAATTCAGCAAAATTTCTAAAGAAAGTTCTTTGTCCTTCCCACATAATGTCAACAGGTGGAAGCTCAAACCTTGTATCAAGGGAGCTAGAGTTTTTAGACAAGTGTTTTTCAATACGTTTCAACAGCTTTTCATAATCAGTCTTTGCCAT
>DTTB01000048.1 GCA_012964965.1 Candidatus Nitrosopelagicus sp. | reverse complement strand
GTGAAGATGGTTTTGAGGGAATTAAATTGGGTGATGATCCCATCGGTAGGGCCTACGTTGAATTCCAACGTCACCTCCTTGCGTTAAATCAACGAGGTGTTATACTTGCAATCAATAGCAAAAACAACTTTGATGATGCAATAGAGATAATCAGAAAACATCCTAATATGATCCTAAAAGAAGATAATTTTGCTAGTTTTAGAATCAATTGGAATGATAAAGTAGTAAATATGAAAGAAATTGCTGAGGAATTGAATATCGGACTAGACAGTATCGTATTCTTTGATGATGATCCTATCAATAGAGACTACATGAGATCAGCTTTTCCTCAAGTTCTCACAATAGAACTTTCTGACTCATCTAGTTATTCTCAGATCCTCAAATCTATGAATGATTTTCAAGTGGCAAAGATTACCAATGAAGATATCAAACGCAGCAAAATGTATTTGGACCAAAGAAAGAGAACTGAACTTCAAAAACAAGTGGGCAACTTGGAAGATTTTCTTAAGCAGCTTAATATTTCTGCAAAAATAAAAAAGGCAGATCAATATACAATCCCAAGAATTTCACAACTCACACTTAAGACGAATCAATTTAATCTAACAACTAGAAGATATCAAGAAGAGGATATTAGAAAATTTGTCAGTGATGATAAAAAAATAGTTGAATGTGCACAAATTAAAGACAAATTTGGTGATAATGGAATAACTGGCGTTTACATAGTCAACAAAGAGAATAAGCAGGAATGGCTCATAGACACTTTTCTTCTGAGCTGTAGAGTCATGGGTAGAGGAATAGAAGAAGCATTACTAGGCCAAATTATTGAAAGAGCAAAAATGGAAGGGATTAAAAAAGTTAAGGCACAGTATATTAAAACGATGAAAAATAAACCGGCAGAAAATTTTCTTTCTGATTTTGGATTCATAAGGAATGGAGATATATGGGTTTTTGAAACAACAAAATCTATTAAAAAACCAGAACATTTGGTGATTTCTTAATATGTCAAAAAAACTTTTTGAAATAATTTCAAGAGTGATGAATGTGTCAATATCACAAATTAATGATAATTCTGGATCAGAGTCAATACCAGAGTGGGATTCATTTAATTTGTATGTCCTTTTGAACGAGATTGAAAAAGAATTTAACATTAAATTTTCGCTTGAAGAAACGCTTGAAATAAAAAATGTTGGTGATTTTAAAAAACAATTAGAAAAACACGGTGTAAATCTTAATGAATGAAATTTCTATAGAGGTGTACAATACCAATTGAAATTACATCATATAGGAATAGTAGTTGAAAACATTCAGAAATCACTGGGAGAGTTAACCAAATATTTGGATTTTGAATCTACTACTGTACCTTCTTTGGTCGGCTCACAAAAAGTTAACATATGTTTTTTAAAAACAAATAACGTTTTCCTAGAATTAATCGAACCCGCTGAAGAAAACTCTCCTATTTCTAATTTTATTAAAAAAGGGGGCGGATTTCATCACTTATGTTTTGAAGTAGATGATATTCATCTTGAATTGGAAAAAATGAAAAAAAATGGGGCACGTATTGTAGTAGATGTTGTAAAAGGCTTTGAAGAGCGTTTAACTGCATTTGTTATGTTAGATATGAAAAATACAAATTGCAATCTTATTGAACTAGCAGAGAAGAAATAGTATTGAAAAAATCACTTGAAAATTTTGGAATAGGTATTGATATTATTGATGTTAAGAGATTTAGAGCAAAAAACTATAAAAAAAACAAAAATTTCTATGAAAAGATTTTTGCCAAATCAGAAATTGATTATTGTTTAAAATTTAAAGATCCATATCCTCATTTTGCGGGAAAGTTTGGTATAAAGGAGTCAGTAATTAAATCAGTACAGGATAATATTACCTTTCAAGATATATCAAGTTCTAATTCTAAGAATCGTCCAATAGTTGAACTAACTGGAAAAAAATCTAAAAAATACTCTTTCTTAGTGTCTGTTACTCATGAAAGAGAATATGCTGTTGCAGTTGTAATTTCACACAAGCTATAATCCGATTTAGTCAGAAATAGCTTTTTTTGCTCTTTGACTCAAGCGTCTAATTAATTTATTAAAAATACTGTTAGTGTTTTTTCCTGTTACATTTGATGGTACATGAATCGCATCGGGTAAATCCATTACCAGATCCCTGTCTGATATTTTTTTAAGATGTTCAAGATGCTCATAACGCTCTGAGATTTTTTTCCTATTTTTTCTTAGATCCAGTTCTGCCCTAATTTTAGCTCCTAAGAATCCTTTTGATAAGTAAAATAACCATACCAAAAGATCCACTAGCATTAATGTTGGATGGATTTTTGAATATGTATCCTTAGAATAGTGTGTTTGCAAACAGTATTTTCTATTTCGCTCAAGCCAAAAGAATTTTTCAGAATTCCATCCAAGCATGTAGCTTTCAGCATGGTAGATTACCGAAGATGGTACATAGTATGATTTTATTCCTAATTGTGCAGCTCTCCAACCAAGATCAAGATCATCATGATACAAAAAAATGAATGGATCTAATAGGCCTACTTTTTTGAAAACTGAACTTGGTGCAAATAAACAAGTTCCAGAAGCATATCCTATTTGTTCAACTGTGTTATATTGGTTAATGTCTTTTTTACCCTTTTCTCTTGCATATCCGAAACCAAAAACATTCATCATATTTCCCGCACTCATAAAAACGGATTTGTCGTTTAATGAAAGATGTTTAGGTTGATAGAGAGCTTCTCCATATTTATTGTATACACTAAGTAATTCGCTTAACCAATTTGGTTCAACAGT
>DTTB01000047.1 GCA_012964965.1 Candidatus Nitrosopelagicus sp. | reverse complement strand
GTTAGATCCGACATTAGTGGTTAATAAGTTTCACAAAAATAAGTTATACCTAATTTGATTTTTTTATAATATTACAAAAAAAACAGAATTTGGAATGATAAATGTTAAAATTTAGCCAGACTTAGTTAATTTTTGTGTCCGACAAGAAAGAAGAATCAGAACCATCAACACTTTCAGAAGCTCAGGCGGAAGAAGCTGTAGCAAAAGCAGAATTCGAAGCGGCAAAGGAAGAAGCGCAGCAAGCAAAACCTGATGATGGCACACTTAGATCAACAACAATTTCAGATGCAGTGACGGCATCGGAAGCGGTAGCGGCAACAGAAACAGCATATGAAGCGGCAAAGGAAAAAGCAAAAGCAGCAAGGGCAACATCTGAAGCGGTTTGGAAGGTAGAATATGAAGCGGCAAAGGCTGAAGCTGGAGAAGCAAGACCGACAGGACAATTTTCTGATAAACGCAAACAGGATCGTATATTTCGAAGAGAAATGGGGGAACCAGAATTTTTCTTAATGGACACTGGACCAGTAAAACCTATTCTTACGGGAGATGAAATAGAAGAGATTACTAGAAAAGTGCAGACTCCAAAAGATCAAACACCACAATACAATCCAGAAAATGTACTTAGTCCTGAATTTGGTGGAACCACAAATTATGAAACTGGTGTAACGGATTTGATCGAAGAAGCTAAACAGAAACTGAACAGACTTTTGAACGATCCTGAAGCCACTCAACAAGAGATTGAACTGGCTAAACTTGACCTAAAGAAATTAAATTATTTGTATGACAATTATAACCTAGGAATGAATGTTTTCAGAACTGCAAAAGGCGGTAGAGACACACTTCGGGAATAAAAGGTAACATGAATTGAGTGAAAATAATTTTCAAATCATGAATGCAAGAATTACTTTTAAGAATATTCCGCTTCATAAATTAACAAATTTTTCATTCAAAGATGTTACTGCTGCATGTAAATCTTTTATAGAAAATGCTGGTGCGTCAGAATGCGTAATTGTTCAGACTGCTAGTAGGGTTGAAGTTTTTACTGTCGGTGGTATACAAACAGGAGAAATACCTGATGCGAGACGAAACTTCGAAACTGACGGATCTCCGGCAAAGATGCAAGGAAAAAAACTTAATGTGAGTAAGATCTTATCAACTTGGTCATCACTAGTCGAACTAAACCAATTTGATCTTGATCACTGGGACCAAACTCTGGAGATTTACAAAGATGCTGATGTTTATGATCATCTTCTAAGATTAGCGTCTGGTTTGGACTCACTAGTTGTAGGAAAAGAAGAAATTGTTGAAGAGCTAAAAAAATCTATATCAATTGCAAAAGAAGCTAAAACTTCTGGTAAAATATTGGATAAATTGTTTGATACCATTTTACATGTTGCAGCAAATATTAGAAACTCTACCAAAATTGGTAAAGAAGTAATATCGATTGGAGATATGGCCGTGAAACTTGCTGAAGAAGCTATGGATAATATTGGTTCGAAGAAAATTCTGGTTATAGGTACGGGTGAAACAGCTGGCATGGTTGCTAAAACTCTTAATAAAAATAATTATACATTTGAGGTTACCAGTATGACAATTGAACGAGCAACTGGTTTTTCTAAAATATTAGGCGGAAAACCTATAGAATTTAATGATGCTATGTCAGGTTTTGACAAATTTGACGTTATCTTTGTTGCAACCACTGCTGATACTTTCCTAATTACTTTTAAGAAAATTGAGAAAATTATGAAGAATAAAAAGAAAGGGACGTTGATAATGGATTTATCAGATCCGAGAACGGTTGATGAGCAAATAGCTACTATTAAAAAAATAAAACTAGTAAATCCATCTCAAATTAATGAGATGTTAGAAGAAAATACAAAGAAAAGAAAGAATGCAGCCTCTGCTGCGGAAGAAATGGTTAATCCAGAAATTCCGATTATTGAGGCAACGATGAAGCGTGTTGTTTAGAATCCTTAGTTATGGAATAGTTAGAAATCAATTAGAAATCCTAAAAGGTATAAACATATGCTGGTTTTTCATTGGGCCGGTCGTTCAGCCTGGTAGGATGCGCCCATGGCATGGGTGAGGTCAAGGGTTCAAATCCCTTCCGGTCCACCATTTTTTAATATCTTAAAATTTTCTCAAAATCACTATCATCATATTTTTTTAATTCTTTTTTTTCTTCTTCTGAAAACTTTTCTCCTATCAGAATAGTTGCATAGGCTGCACTTTTTTTAACTTCAATATTTGTATCAAATATACAATTATGAATTTCCTTACTAGCTTTTTTTGCCCTAAGATGTCCTAATGCACCGAGAGCACAAGATCTAACCATGCCACTGGAATCTTTTGTTAACAACTCAAGAACAGAGATTGCATTTGAATCTCCTCTGTTAGCCAAGACAAGAGCTGAAAATCCCTTAATGTTATTACTTTCTGAACTTAGAGCATCAATCAAAAATTCAGAGATATCATTTTTGTTAAGGAAAAGAGAGCTAAATGCTTCACCTCTTACTTCTATTTCCGAATCATCAAGTTTTGATATTATTTTGTTGACGGTTTCTTGATCGCCGGATTGGCTTAAAGATTCTAAAACAATAATTTTATCTTCCTTTGAGCCAAAATCTAGAATTTGATGAATTCTAGCAGATTCGTTCATTAACAAGAAAGTAATTGCAAAGTATGTAAAAATTTCAATTAATGATTGTTTTGTCAGATCAGCGATTTTAGGTTTAAATTATAGCAAATTGTAATGGCACCATGTCAAACGACGCAACTGAAGCAAATACTGCAACTGAAGCAA
>DTTB01000046.1 GCA_012964965.1 Candidatus Nitrosopelagicus sp. | reverse complement strand
GGAATCTGATAAAAAAGCATGCTGAAGAGGGAATGCCAATCTATGCAGAGTGTGGTGGTCTTATGTATCTCACAAAATCGATCGACTTTGGCAAAAAGAAATACAAGATGGTGGGTTTGTTTGATGCCGAAACTCAGATGACGGAAAAAATGACGCTAAACTACACAGAAGGAAGAATCACATCAAGATGTCTTATTTCTACTCCTAGAAAGTTTCGTGCACACGAGTTTCACTATTCGAAGATTCGAAATCTTCCAAGAGATGTTAAACTTGTGTATGATCTGAAGATTGGCGAAGGAATATCCAGAAAAAAGGATGGACTTTCTGAATACAATACACTTGCATCATACTGTCATCTGTACTTTGATAGCGCAAAGTATGCTACGAAACTTGTTAGTAAGAGAGTTTAGATTGGTTTTAGTTTAGCTGAATTTTTTAATAAATAAAAACCTGAAGCAATCATAACAATTCCAACAATTGTCCAAACTATATCAACTTCAAATCCATCAATTCCATATATGTAATTGAACGGTATAGTGACAATAATTCCAATAATTATAATGCAAATAGACGCAACTTTTTTGCCGACCATCTGATTTAGTTTTCTCTTAACAGTTTGAATAATGCATTAACAATTGACGCAGCACAGGAGCTTCCTCCCTTCCTACCAACATTAGTGATAAACGGTACATCAATAGTTTGTAACTCTTCTTTAGATTCAGCTGCAGAGACAAATCCAACAGGAATTCCTATAACTAGTGCAGGTTTTGTAACGCCCTCTCGAATCATCTTGATTACTTCCAACAATGCAGTTGGGGCATTGCCTATTGCTACGATTCCTCCATTCATCTCAGAAGCTGCAACTCGCATGGACATCTGTGCCCTAGTTTTGTTCTCTTGCTTTGCTCTTTCAGCTAGACCTGGATCTGAAATGTTGCATATTATATCATTCCCAAAATCTTTTGGGTTTTGCTTGTTCAGTCCACCTATTACGCCATTCACATCTGTGATTATACTACAGCCATTTTTCAGCGCACTGGTTCCACTTTTGATCGCATCCTTGTGTAATACAATCTTGTTTTTTCCTGCAAAATCAAAATCTGCTGTAGCATGAATAATTCTTCTTACTATTGGCCATTCCATGTCGCTGTATGGGTGAGAGCCAATCTCACGCTCAATGATCTCCATGCTTTCATCCTCTATTGATTGTCCTTTTCTAGTTTGCAACTTCCACCTCCTTGGCCCTTTCAATGATGAGGTCAACCATCTTGTCATCAGTTCCGATATGTTTTGTAATTAGTACTTTCTGCAAATTTGCTTCTTCCAATGCAGGATTCAGATCTTCATATATGTCTCGTTTTACATGTGCGCCTTCATGCAAAAAATAAAAGACAACCACCAATACCTCCGGATTGTCATTTTTGCATTTGATAATTCCCTGTTTAATGTTAGGCTCCTCGATTTCCAAAAAGCAGAAACTTACATTTCTGTATGTAGGTTTTATCCCATCAACCACATATTCCATGGAACGTTTGGCGTTCGGATCCTTACTCCCATGCCCAATAACAAGTACATCCACAGCATTTTTCGGCAGGTTAACAGAGTTTTCACTTAATGCTGATGTAATTCTGTTATCTACAAGCTCAATCATAGTTTTGTGCATGCTCATGGGCTTGGTTATTCGAAGTTTTACGTCTGTTTTTTTCTGAAATCCAATTGATTCGTTTACGGCAGCCTTGATCTTTTTTCCAGGATAAAGAAAGTACGGAACAATCGTTAATTCATCAATGTTGTGAGTGAGACTTTGGTTAATTCCCTCTTCAATATACGGTGGTATAACTTCCAAGAAACAATAGTTAGAAAATTCATAATTTCCCTTTTCCTTTATCTTCTTGCAGATCACTTCCAACTCCTGCTTTGCCTCCTTTTCTCGGCTTCCCCTGTCAATTAGTAACAATCCTCTTTTCAATTTGGTATCCTCGCAATTGCTATTGTCAAGTTTGGAGGGAATTTTTGTTTTTCAACTACTAATTTTCCTTCAGAGCTCCTAATTGCTGCAGCTTCTGACACACTTGGTGTACCCTCAAATGTTTGGACTGTCTTCGATGGATTTGGTGTAGCAATAGAAGCAAGCTCCTCCTTTTCAAAATATTGTATATGTATAGACATCTCTTTTGCAAGTTCAACAAGACCAACCACGTCTTTTTCTTTCTTAATTGAGACAAACCTTGCAATTGATTTTTCACCAAGTTTGAATTTATTCATGCAACTCATCAAGCCATCTTTGATGGTATCCTTTGCGGTATCCCAATGCAATCCAACTCCCACTACTAGACTCGGTGGTCTATACACTACAGCATTTTGTAATATACTATTATCATCAACAATCTCATCCGTTATGATCAGGCATCCCTTTGAACCTGAATTTTTTAGTTCATTGATTGTGGAATATACTGTAACATTAGCTGGTAGCTTACCTCCCCACCAATCTTTCCTTCCGCAGTTTTGATACACACCAATTTTTTCTTCGTTGACCATAAACGCGCTAACCTTAGTTACATTAGAGTCATCGTCAATCTTCCATCCAAAATCTTTTCCAACAAGGTCTACCGCAATGGTTTTGTTTACATCGGCAGCCGTTGTTATTACAGGTGTTGCACCAAGCCTATCTGCAATGTCATTTGTAAGCTGGTTTGCTCCACCTAGATGCCCGGAAAGCGCACTAATTACAAACTGAGCCTTATCATCTATTACAATAACCGCAGGGTCAGTTTTCTTGTCTTTCAAGTATGGTGAGATTAATCTTACAAC
>DTTB01000045.1 GCA_012964965.1 Candidatus Nitrosopelagicus sp. | reverse complement strand
GCTGCTTTTGAAATTAATTGTTCAGCATTGTCAGGTGTGATGTATGCAATTTCAATTGATAATGATTTTGCTTCTTGAGCAGCCTGAATTAACTTCTCTCTGAATTTTTCAACATCTACAACAAGTTCTTCCTCAGTAAATAGAACAGATTCGGATAATGCAGAGTTTAAAACTATTCCAGCTTCGATTGGTTTAATGTCTAATTTTCCAAGTAATGCTGCTAATCTAGTAGATACCACTTCTCCTTTTTTAACTGGAGTTGTTTCTTTGAGAATCCAAATTGTTCCTTGGTCAATTTTAGTAGGTATCTTATTTTCCTTGAATTCAGTTAGCATTGGACCCGGAGCTATTCCCGTGTTCTTCGGTGGTACTACCACATCTACGCTTGCTATATCACCGCCTCTAGCTGCAAGCATTATTTTGTTTTTACCAAGTAAAACATTTAGCTTAAACGGAGACATATTTGTAAACATAAAAAGACACTGACCAGTGAGTTTTTCCTTTAGTTTTTTAATACCAGGAATGTCCAGTTTTTCAAAGGCTTTTCGCGCAATTTTATCTTTAATGCTAACAATTTTCACTTCGTTTTGAAGTTTTTTCCTTAATGGTAACAGCTGAGATCCTCGTACTTTTTCCATCCGTACAAGGGCTGTCACATTATATTTTTTTGGCAAATCCTGGAGAAGTTGGTACATTTGCGCCTTTTTTTTTGGGTATTCAGTTCTGTTCTCGTGCATTTTATTTTTTCGCCTGTTCTACCTTAATCGCCTTTCCCATAGTTGTTTTAAACATGATTTTTTTAATGTTTTTTTCACCGTTTGGCAATTTTTTTTCAATTGTTGTTGCAACAGTATTCGCATTTGCTGCAATATCAGCATCCTCCATGCTTTCTTCTCCAATCTTACACGACAAAGATAATGAGCCTTTTGTCTTAACTCTGATAGATGATCTGAATCGATCCAAAAATGATTCAATTGAAGCATTGAATGGTAGAGGTGTTGGCATTTTACCTCTGGGTCCTAAAAGCTGACCCAATGTCTTACCAACAACTGGCATAAGTTTAGTATCCGCTAAAAAGAAATCATGTTTGTTGATTACTTTCCTTGATTTTCTTTTATCCGTACCCAATTTTGTCAATTCATCTTCGCTTATTACTTGATCAGCATTAGCATTTTTTGCTTTAATGCCAATATCTCCGGATGCCATAACACATACTGATGCTGGCTTTGACATTTTTCTGGGTAATTGAATTATCTCATTTATGGCAAATCCTTTTTTTACATCAATATCTCTGAATACCATTATCATCTCTACAGATTGATTGAATTTACGTTCCTTATCACTTTCTTTGGATTTTTTTATTACCTCAAGAAGTTGTTCTTCTCTAACCATATCGATTTTTTTTTCAAAGTCCTACTTAAAATCGTTTAGAGATGACAAATTTAAAACTCTTACACCGTAGAATATTTTCTGTTTTTCGTCACATTGATTGAAATTAGCACGTACAATATTAATAAAATCTATATTTATTAGATAATGACTTGGTTTTTCATCATTGGAAAGATTTGATGAACTGGATATGAAAATTCTATTTGAATTAACTAAAAATGGAAATATTTCAGTTCCCATACTTTCAAAAAAACTCGGAATCAACGCATCAGTGTTGTATAGTAGGATAAAACGACTTGTGAGAAAGAAGTTGATTAAGAAATTTACTATAGAAATTGACGAGTCTTTGCTAGGAATTAATGTTAAAACATCAGTTGGCATAAACCGTGATCCTAAACTTAAAGAACAAATTCACAAAAAACTCTTAGAAATTCCTGAGACAGTTTATCTTTATGAGGTTACTGGAAGATTTGATATCATTTTAAGAATTTTTACAAAAGATCTTGAGAACTTACATTCTGTTGTTATGGACAAAATAGGAAAAATTGATGGTATACAGAACACTGAAACTTTTGTAGAATTACAAAAAACCGACAAAGATCCAGACTATCTAACAAAAAATATTAAAAAATCTAGTTAATTTTACTATCCCATTTACCTTCATTAATCTCAGCAGTAAATTCCTTTGGGGTTTTTCCTTCTATTTTAATTCCTAAAGATACACAGGTACCAACGATTTGCTTTGCTACAGATTTTACAGAGCTCGCATATGATGATTCCAATTTAACTTTCGCCACTTTGATAATGGAATCCATGGAAACTTCTCCTACCCATTCGGTTCCAGATGTTCCAGAACCCTTTTGAATATTTGCCTCCTTTAACAAAAGAGCAGAAGCTGATGGAATTCCCACCTCAACTTCCCATTCTTTAGTATCTGAATCAACCGAAACAGTGACAGGAATCTTCATCCCTTTAAATTCACTAGTTTTTTCATTAATAGCTTTAATGACCTGCATAACATTCACACCTATTGGACCCAATGATGATCCCAAGGGTGGTCCTGCAGATGCTTCGCCACCAGTTACAATTGCTGAAATATTCTGTTTATCTCCCATAATCCAACAAATCTCATTTTGAAAATTTAATTGTTACTCTGATGAGTTAATTTAAGATAATTAGCATCAACAGTAACTGGTAGCTGATAAGACGCATCTAACAAAACAACAGTAGCTTCTTCTTTATCATGATCAATTCTTGTAACAGTAGCTTTCATACCCTTGAACGGTCCACCTATTATTTCAACAATGTTTTCAACTGCAAGTTCTAATACAGAAGATTTCTTGACTAGATATTTTTCAATCTCATCGTATGTTAATTCTCCTCTTAATTGACCACGTACATGTCTGAGTCCCTGAATTGCATTAAACATGG
>DTTB01000044.1 GCA_012964965.1 Candidatus Nitrosopelagicus sp. | reverse complement strand
TCTCCAGGATCTGTTTTCTTTTTTATTCCATCAAGTCCTGCAGATAGAACCGCAGGAAAGACAAGATAGGGATTAGATGATGGATCAGGAACCCTATACTCCATTCTTTTCAAACGAGAATATTTTTCTCCCTTAAAGTGACCTGGAATTCTTATTGTTGCAGACCTGTTCGCGGTACTCCATGCAATGTAAACCGGTGCTTCATATCCCGGTACAAGTCTGTGAAATGAGTTAGTTGTTGGGTTTGTAATAGCAGTCAATCCCTTAGCATGATCCATAACTCCACCACAAAAGTAGCGTGCCGTCTGGCTTAGTTCATCTGGGTCGTCTTTATCATAGAATGTATTTTTTCCAGACTTCCAAAGGCTGACATTGGTATGCATGCCGGAACCAGAGTCCATAGAGATTGGCTTTGGCATCATGGTGGCAATTTTCCCATGTTTCTTAGCAATGTTTCGTATGACATATTTGTAAGATTGGGCACTGTCTGCAGCATTAGTCATTTTATCATAATTGATATCGATTTCACATTGACCAGCTGTGGCAACCTCATGGTGATGATTATCACATAAAATTCCAAAATTCTCATTCAATACCTCGACACAATCATTTCTGTATTCAGTTAACGTGTCTGAAGGTGTGCTTGGATAGTAGCCCTCCTGTAATCCCATTGGATAACCAGTTCCTTCTTGACTCCATGGCGCCTCTTTTGATTCAATTGAGTAGGATTGGCCCTTATAGGGAGTTAATACATCCCAGTGAATCTTGTCAAAAACAAAGAATTCTACTTCTGGTCCCCAAAAGCTACCATCAAATCCCTCCGTCTTCAAATGTTCCTCAGCTTTCTGGCATATGCCTCTTGGATCAGTTTCCAATCTACCTTTACCAGCTCCACGGTAGATATCACACAGCATTCTTGCAGATTTTTGATCTCCCATCCATGGAATTACTGCAAATGTACTGGGATCAGGCTTGAGTATTAGATCAGAATCATCAATAGTGGTAAACCCAACAATGGAAGAACCATCAAGTTTGGGAAGCCCGTCCTGCATTTGGTCACTTGTAAATGTGATCGACGATATAGTAGTATGATGAAAGCGACCAGGAAGGCTGGTAAACTGTAAATCGATAAATTTTATTTCATCACGCTTAATCATGGTGAAAACTTCGTCAGCAGAATATTGGATTTCTGTTGGTTTTCCGCCTATGACTTTATATGGCAATTTATTATCTTCAACAGAACAAAAATAACCCCAGTCATTTAAGGATTGTCAGGTATATTTCAATGTCAGAAGAAAATAAAATCGATATCAAATATCTCCAATTGCTTGTTTTACAAGAATCTGAAAACGATGCAATGCAGAAACTTGATTCAAATCTTTACAACTCAATTTCAAAATTCATTGGAGATTTGAAAAGTGAAGAATGTGATGGGATTGATGCAAAAATTAAAAACACTTTGTTAGACATGGTAACTGAGCTTGCATCATCTCTCTTAAAACTGAGGTTGGAAAAGGCATCTTTGGATAGCTCCAACTCTTCCACGTTACTTGATGTGGAAAAATATATTCTAGACTCGCAAAAGGAAATGGAAGAAAGGAAAGAGATGATCCTTTCTAGAATATTAAACGGAAAACCTGAATTATTAGGTTCTCACGACCAATAGAAATTATAATCTATAGTTTTAGACTTAGGCATGTCACACCTTGATGTAGATATTATAGATTTTCTTATTCTTACCATAATTCCAGTGGCGGTACTTTTTGTAATTGAAATGATTTGTAGGGCAATTAAGACACTTTCATGGATTAAACTAACAGTACAAGGAATTATGATGGTAGCTTTTGCCATTGCATATATGACAGTGATTACCCCTCATGTACTTACAGCACTTTGCTTGGTTGCTTTAGCTGGTGCATTGTTCTACCAAGCCAGGCGTTCAAAAATTGATCCAAAAAAGTCCAATTATTAGCAGACTTGATAATCAACCAAACCGACCTAGCAACCTTCTGAAAGTATTACGCTTGCCCGTACCGCCGTCACGAATCACCTTTCGCTCACCAAATTTCTTTGCCCTTATTTGAGAAAGCTTGACACACCGATGGTCTTCTGGGAGTCTATGTTCTGAACAAAATGGATCCTTACAGTAATTACACTCAAAAGGCATATCTGTCATATCTCCACAATACGCACACTTTTCTTCCAGCATAACTTGGTATTTGGTTTTTTCCTAATAAATTAGCTATTATATTTTAAAAACACATTTACTGCGTTCATTGAAATTATCGATAATGTCGATAGAAGGCAAAGTTGCGATTATCACGGGAGCAAGCAGCGGTATTGGTTATGCTACCGCATTAGCATTATCCAAGGCTGGTGCGAAAGTGGCTATCGGTGCCAGACGAACTGACAAGCTGGAGCAATTAGAAAATGAAATCAAAAAGAGTGGCGGCGAAGTATTGTCACAAAAGCTTGATGTTACGAAAAAAACTGATTGTGATGCTATTGTTGAGCAAGCAATAAAAAAATGGGGCACGGTTGATATCCTAGTAAACAATGCGGGCTTGATGCCACTTAGTTTTATAAAAAGTCTTAAGGTTGATGAATGGGAACAGATGATTGATGTGAACATTAAAGGTGTACTATATTGTACAGCTGCAGTAATCCCACATTTGAAAGAAAAAAAATCAGGTCATATAGTTAACATTTCATCAGTTGCTGGCAGGCTTGTATTTCCGTCGGGTAGCGTCTATTGTGCAACAAAACATGCTGTTACTGCATTTAGTGAGGGACTAAGGCAGGAATTAAGCGCCAGATCCGGTATTAGGGTAACATGTGTAGAACCCGGAGTGGTTGAAACAGA
>DTTB01000043.1 GCA_012964965.1 Candidatus Nitrosopelagicus sp. | reverse complement strand
TTCTGTATTTTTTGTTCTGCCTGAAGATTATATTTTGATTTGTAGCCCCTTGGGTTGATCATTAGATCGTTAAAATTGTACGTTGAAGAGTTTCCAATAATGACGGTGCTGATCATACCCAGTTTGTCTGCATACTCTTCCATATGTTCTAGATCTGTCATGGTTATTGATTCAGATTCTCTATACGCGCCTTTAATGATTGCCACAGGAGTACTTGGAGAACGATATTTCAGTAAAAGTTTTCTAGTGTCCTGTAGCTGACGTATTCTTTTTTTGCTTGAAGGGTTGTAAATAACTATTACATAATCTCCCTGTGCAGCAGCTTCTACCCTTTTAACGATAATTTCCCAAGGAACAAGAAGATCACTCATGCTGACAACTGCAAAGTCCGTCATTAATGGAGAACCAATTAGTGATGCACAGGAATTCAAGGCAGAAACACCTGGTACTATTTCTACCTGTAGTCCTGTTTTAGGGTTCCAGCCAGATTCAGCAAGTGTCTCATAGATCAATCCTGCCATTCCGTAAATTCCAGGATCTCCGCTAGAAACTAATGAAACAGTTTTTCCCTCTTTAGCCAAATCAATACATTGTTGTGCCCGTTCAACTTCCTGAGTCATGGCATATCTGTAGACATCCTTCCCATCTATCAAATTCTCAACTAAATTCACGTATGTTGTATAACCAACAATAGTATCACTTTCCTCAATTACCTGTTTTGCACGAAAAGTCATGTGGTCATGGTGACCGGGTCCTACTCCAACTATGTATAATTTTCCTGCCATGTCCTTAATGATTTTACAAATAATTTATCTCTTTCAAAATCTAGTTGATCTTATCCAACTTGAATTCTGTGTGAAGGGATTGGACTACGGACTTGCAGTCAGAATCCTTAACAACAAATGCAAGATTAAGTTCTGAGGATCCTTGCGCTATCATCATTACGTTAGCGTTTACTTTGTGCGCCGCAGAAAACACTTTGGACGCTACTCCTACGGTGCCTCTCATACCTGAACCTATTACTGCTACAATCGAAACACTAGGTGTGGCGTCAATTTTTTTGACAGTTTTCCCCAATAGATTCATTTCAAGTGAAGTAACAGCTTTTTCAAGATCTGATTTCTTAACAATTAATGAAAGGCTTGACTCGGACGGATTGGAAGAAACCATCAGTACGTTGACATTTTTCTCAGCTAGTGTTGTGAATATTTTTGCTGCAGTACCAGGTGCGGCAAACGTTATCCCGCCACTTAGATCAATAAGACCGATGTTTCGAATTGCAGATACACATTTTACAGTTCTTTTTGTCCTCTCAGAAGGTGATGCAGTTACAATTGTTCCAGTATTCTTTGTGTCAAAAGTGCTTCGAATCCGCATGGGAATTTTTTTTGAAAGTATGGGTTCAAAGGTTCTTGGGTGAATTTGTTTTGCACCAAACTGCGCCATTTCTATTGCTTCTGCATAAGAAACCTCGTTGAGTAGTCTAGCATTCTTTACAAGTTTAGGATCAGCTGTCATAAGACCTTCAACGTCGCTCATCAGCCAAATTTCATCCGCATTAATGCAGGAAGCTATTATTGTTGCGGTATAATCCGAGCCTCCTCTGCCAAACGTTGTAATGTTGCCGTGCTGATCAGCACCAGCAAAGCCTCCCACAACAGGTATAATTTTTTTTGATAACAGAGAACCGAGTGTCTTAGAGATACGGATTCTAGTTGTGTCCATTAGTGGTCTAGATTCTCCAAAATTAGAATCAGTGACTATGCCAACTTCCTTGCCATTTAACGCTGTAGATTTATTTTTTAGATCCTGTAAGGAAAAAGACACCAAATCGTCGGAAAGTCGTTCGCCAAAAGAAATTAGGTAGTCTAATGAACGAGTTGAAACCTCCTTCAACAATGTTAGCCCGCGAACCAGTTCCTGTAGTTCTAAAACATCAATGTTCAGCTTTTCTAGTAACTGTTTTTTAATCGTAGAGCTCTTAATAGTTTGATTAGCAAATTGCTTGTGTTTTTTGATTACATTATCTAATGTTTTAGTAGTGTCGTTCTTATTTCTCTGCTCAATCATCGTCGAAATTCGAATTAGATCATCGGTGACGCCATCAATGGCTGAGCAGACTACAACAATTTCATTATTTTTGGCTAATGACGCAACATTCTTTGCAACGTTTCTAATATCGCTAGGGGATGAAAGCGATGTTCCGCCATATTTTAAGACTAGTTTCAAATTGCTATACCTGTTTTAATTAATCAATAAATTCCTTAACTTTCAACACGCGGCGCCAGATAGAAATGAATTCTTCCAATATTTGCAACTTTAAATTCAACACGTAATGGTTTAGCACTAGAAAATTCGCATATTATTGAACCAGCTGTGCTTCCTACCGCCTTCACAATGGGATTAAGATATTCTAAGCTGTATGTTCCAGTACTTTCTTGAGTTACAGAAATCTCTTCCAATCCTTCCATTCCCTTTTCAAGTTTAATCTCTGCTTCTCCAGAATCACCTTTTCCAGAAAATTCAACATTGTTCGAAGCTGTTTTTATGATCAAATAATCTGAGACGACTTCAATATCTCCCAATATTTTATCGAGAGTAATGGAAGACAAACCAATTTTAGAATCATAAGAAATTTTTGGGAGCGGTGTATCAGAAGCTGAGCTTTCAATTAATCTCATTTTGTATTTTTTATTTTTTCCTATTGATACTAGTAACATATTATCGTCAGAGATGTTGATTTCTATACTATCCTTTTTTTCGGCTCTTTTGATTAGTTTAGAAAATTCGTCTATACGAACCCCAAATTTTATGTCACTATCACAATCATATTTTTCAAAAGCAGAATTGGGCCAAGAGATGTCTATCAGTG
>DTTB01000042.1 GCA_012964965.1 Candidatus Nitrosopelagicus sp. | reverse complement strand
CATCTTCTGTACATTTGGCACGGGTGGCACGTCTGGTGGCTTGAGCAGATACATGTCTGAAAAATATGGAAAAAAGTCAGTATATGTAATATTTCCACCCAGCAATCAAGACGTTGCAGGAATTAGGACAAAAGCCAATGCGGATGGCTTGACATTATACGAGCCTGAGATATACGCTGCACAGCAAGAAATGGATTGGGAGAAGGCAAAACTTCTTCTAAAGTTTTTTGCTGAGAAAGGTCATGACATAGGCGAAAGCAGTGCCCTTGAACTTTATGCGGCATTACAGAAGGCAATCTCTGAAGGTGGCGGAAAGTTTGTCGTAATGATTTGTGACGGAATTGAAAAGTACAAAAAGAATCTGGCATCGATTGGACAGGAAGGTCCTATGCAGGTATCCCTACAGGAAGCAAACGCAGGCAACTATGATAGAGTAATCTGGATTCATGCACAATACACCCCACTGGAACAAGGAATAGAGCTGATTGCAAAGTCTCTAGGCATCGATAAAAGTAAGATTTCTGTGCCAGATGCAAGAACCGCGCAGGAACTATTGACAACGCGGCAAATTCCAGAAGCGCTAAGCAAGGACCTGGAAGGTGATGGCAAGCCGCTGCTGGTTTGCATGGCTGGAAAAACTTCGTTGATGGCTGCCAAAGTGCTTGCAACCAAAGGCGTTATCACAGACAGTTTGATTGGCGGAATAACAGAACTGCCTGAAGGAAAAACCAAGCAACTTTCTGAATTGATCAAGCAAGCTTAGGCGTGCATTCGTATAGATTTTAATATAAACCAGAAGGCAAAGCGTTGTTAGGTGATTGAAATTTCAGAATCAGGAAAAACGTTAGATGCAAGAGGATTGTTTTGCCCGTCACCCGTCATGCAAACAAACGTCGAGCTTTCAAAGATGCAGATTGGTGAAATTTTAACAGTTCTTGCTGATGATCCTGCTGCTGAAGACGATATAGCAAACTGGGCAAGAAGACTTGGACATGAAGTAGTTAAGATGGAAAAAAACGGCAATGAAATTCGTTTTGAGATTAAAAAGGTAAAGTAATCCTATTTCTGTTCAGCTAGATACTTATCGGCATCAATTGCAGCCATGCAGCCAAATCCAGCAGCAGTCACAGCCTGTCTGTACCTATGATCATGAACGTCTCCCGCACAGAAAACGCCTGGAATGCTGGTTTCCGTATTATTTTTCAAAACAACATAGCCATTTTCGTTTAATTCAACTTGACCCTCAAGTATTTTGCTATTAGGCTCATGTCCTATTGCCACAAACAAGCCGCCAGCCTCAAGGATGATCTTTTCATCGGTTTTTACGTTTTTTAAAATTGCTTTCTGAAATTTTTGGTCCCCCTGAATGTCCTCAACTGTGCAGTTGAAATGAACTTTGATTTTTTCGTTGGAAAGCGCGCGCTCCTGCATTATCTTGCTTGCCCTAAACTCATCCCTTCTGTGTACAATATGTACGGTTGACGCAAATTTTGTAAGAAAAGTTGCTTCTTCCATTGCCGAGTCACCACCTCCTACTACAATGAGTTCCTGGTTTTTGAAGAACGCACCATCACATGTTGCACAGTATGAGACGCCCTTGCCTGCAAACGTTTGCTCTCCATCCAGCCCAATTTTTCTTGGATTTGCGCCGGTACAAACTATTACCGAATTTGCCTCAAAGGTGCTTGAAGCGGTCGATACTTTTAGAGGATTATTTTTAAGATCTACGGAGACAACTTCGTCATCAATTATTTTTGTCCCCATCCTTTCTGACTGTTTTCTCATTGTAAGCATCAGGTCTGGACCCATTATTCCCTGATCAAAGCCAGGATAATTCTCAACATCTGTAGTATTCATTAACTGACCGCCAGGCAAGATGCCTGAAATTAGTAACGTATCACGGCGTGCACGTGAGCAATAAATCCCGGCAGTATATCCTGCAGGACCAGCACCGATTACTATGACATCGTATTTGGTTTTCTGCTCAGACATACTTTCTTGAACACAGATTCTACTTTAAAGATGTTAGTTGTCAAGTAATGCTTGATGTTTATTGCAAAGTTTTCCAATTTTTAATTGTGAGTGTAACAGATCCTTTTGCCAATGTGCATTATTCAGCCTACAGTCCAAACTGCCACAAAACACATCTCCCGTCATGTAGTAAAAAACAGCCTGCAGCAAATACCCCTCAGCTATTTTTGAAAGTCTTTTGTCATGGTAATCCAAAAACTTTCCAGCATAGTTTTTTTTAACATCCTGTATGTCTAGTCCCTGCGTTTTGCATTTCATAGCCTCAAAATAATACTCTCTGGGTCTGGCAGGTGCCTCGATCATTCCTGTTGTAGATATAATGGCTGGATTAGAGCAAATTACTGTTCTTCCATGATATCTGCTATCAGCAGTATCATAAGTGCAGGTAAGCTTGTTTGTAAAAACAATATGCAAGTTATTTGGGTTCGAGTCATTTTCTGTTATAACATTGTAAATAATATTTTGAACCTCAAATCCATCATACATGACAACATCTTCAATTCTTCCGGCATCCTCAACCATGATTGTTTTTTCCATCAGTTTGGTATCTTTGCAAACATTTTTCTCAAAATCAATTTCCTGTTTGTTCGGCAGGTGTTTTTTGAAGGGCATTTTAGGATCAAAAATCCTACAGCCAGAAATCCTCTCCATCGTTTTTCCATCCAAGTTATTAAAAACACATTTCTTAATTTCTACATCAGCGTGAAAAGTTTCTAAAAGGAAATTTTTTAGACTAGAAATTTGTATTTCCTGAACTGCAGGCTCGTCATACAGAAAAATTTTAGAAATTTTCAATCAGATTTTTTTGGAATTTTACGATCGTATTCTTTTATTTTTTCGTCAG
>DTTB01000041.1 GCA_012964965.1 Candidatus Nitrosopelagicus sp. | reverse complement strand
ACGCACTACCGGACTGTACTACCTCACCGCATCAATAAAAACACAAAATCAGCAATTAACTCTTTAGATTAATACTTGTTTAATTGCTTAGAAGCTAGTTTAACATCCTCTGCCTTTACAGTTTTCCTGCCAGCATGGCTTGACATCTCCACGGCATTTTTGGCAATTGCCTCGGCTATTTCCTCTATAACCCTTCTAAGCTCAACAGCAGATTCATCACTTACTCGTTGAGCTCCAGATTTTTTTAAAATGCGATACATCGCTGATAGCCCCAATTCTGACGACTTCATAGTTTTTTTTATCAAATGTATGATAAAAGATCATTAGTAAAAAAATTCCAATACAAGTATGATTAAAACAGACTATTTTAGGCAGCCAAAGTTATGTGTCATATGACTTGGCTTTATGATGCTCATATTCACCTTTCTGACACTGAATATGAAAATGATATCCCACAAATTCTTAACTGCATGAAAAAACTTCGTATCAAAGCATGCTGTGTTTCGATGGATTATTCTTCCTCAAAAAAAACCCTTGAACTTGGAAAAAAAAGCGACTTTATTTTACCTTTCATAGGCATACATCCGGAAAAAGCACAGGATGACACTGAATCTGTTTTCAAACTAATTGATGAAAATAATAAAAAAATTTCAGGGATAGGTGAGATTGGATTAGATCACACCTATTCAAACTCAGATGAAGAGTTATTAAAACAAAAAGAAGTTTTTAGAACTCAGCTTTCTTTCGCAGAAAAATTTAGAAAACCGGTTTCAATTCATTCTAGAAATACACTTGATGAGATACTCGAAATCTTACCATCATATAATATTCCGACCATTTTATTGCATTGGTTTGATGGAAGCAAAAAACAACTACAAAACGCAATGGGTTTAGACTGTTATGTTTCCTTTGGTCCAGTAATGGTTTACTCAAAAGATAAGCAAGTGTTACTGTCAAAAGCAAATAAAGATAGAATTCTTGTAGAGACTGATGGACCGGTAAGATTCTCTCGGTGTTTTAGTAACAGAACAGCTCAGATCAGCTTTATTCCGAGTGTGATATTCTGCGCATCTAAGGTTTTAGATACTAATTATGAAAATATGTGTATAATGTTAGAACAAAATTCACAAAGATTTCTTATTCTATAGATATAAAAAACCCACAAAATTTCTCAGTTCAGTGGATAGAATAAAACGAATTTCAATGATAGTCTTAAAAGACAACAAAGCCAAATTTGGCATTGATTTTAACGAAAATAAAAACGTCCTTGACAGTTTATCTACAATCACTTCTAAATCACTTAGAAACAAGGTGGCAGGATATATCACAAGATTACTCAAGAACGAATCAATCGAATTGGAAAAAGAAGAAAATATGAAAAAGCAGGAGCAAATAGAGGAACAAAACGAACCAATAGATCTAGTTACAGAATCTGTATCTAAAGAAACTCTACAGGCTGAGACACACTGATTATCGCACTATAAGATTAATTTCGAACTAATAACTAGGCAGTGTGTTGATTACTGTAAAATTAATGGGCGGTGCCAAAAAATCATTTTCTACTGATAGCGTGACATTGAAAGAAAGCAGTATGACATTAAATGAATTAATTGATCATCTTATACAAATTAAGCCAAAGAACACCCTAGAATTTGATACAAAAAACTTACTCATAGCGGTAAATGGAATAGATTCTTCAGCTCTGCAGGGTTATAATACTAAATTGTGTGATAATGATGTAGTTAGTATTATTCCAATAATTCATGGTGGGGCACATTCTAGAATACAATTTTCAATAATGCATTCAAACGTAGAAATATTTCATATGTTAAATGATAAGAAATTTCATATTGAGTTTTTGAAAGAATTAAGGAATAATTATCCCCATCTAATTCTCCAAGCATTACATTCTCAGTTTATACTTGGAGTAAACCATGCTAAAAAAATACTTGCAATATCTCTTTATGCAAAAAAAAATAAAACTTTACTAACAAAAAAAATTGAAATTGACATATTGTTGAGATTTGCCGGCACTACGCAAATCTCTCATGCGATTAAGATTGCTGGCAGAAAACCAAATAAGGATTTTTTCATAATTGCGATAGGCAAAAAATCTACTTTAAGCAAACTTCATTCCGAACTTAAACCATCACTTAATCCAAAACAATTTTCAAAAAGTAATCATCAGTATCTGAAAAAACAATTTAAAACATCCAAAAAACAAATATCTGTAATCTCTTCAAAAAATCCATTAGAAGATATTATTGTTGAAAGAGCTGCATTACTATTCTGATTCCCGCTTTGATTTTTCTAAACTAAATATCCCATCATTCTTTAAAATTGATATACCAGTTTTATTTCCAAATATTTCAATCAATACAACCCAGTCAGGCATATCCAGTGAAACTTTGTTTGAAAATAGGCTTGCAATCTCGGTAATCATTTCCTGTGACGAGATATCTGAATTTCTCTTTTCAATTGTTATTCGATAAGAATCATTTTTCTGAATGGTGCTTTTCAGTTTTTGTATATTTTGTTTTATTTTTTCCATGTCCGTATCACATTCAAGTTGAATGGGAATTATTCTCAGGCAATATCGTACGGACCAAGGCTCATCACTTATCTTTCCTTTTACACAATCTATAATTTTTGATGTCTCTATGTTTGTATTAACAAATAAAATACCTCTCATGTCACTTTTGTAAATTTCTGGTTTCTGATCACCTGATTCATTTAATATTTTCCTTATCTCATTTTCTGTTTCTGATTCGAGATTTCTTGCACAAGTAATGAACAGATTCAATTAAGTTCTCTTATCTCCTTTTCTGAAACATTACCCTCTCTTAGAATCTTAATGCTATCTTCTACAATTTCAACAATTGTTGATTCACTTTGGCTTGGAATTATTCCTCCATCAACCAACAAGTCATATCCGATTAAATTTTTACTGCATTCATTAGGATCAGTGAATGGAGCAGTGCCAGAAATATTAGCACTTGTTCCTACCAAAAATTTACACTCTTTAAGAAATGATAAAACATATTGGTTATTAGGCACACGTACAGCAATTTTTTTATCAAGACATAGTGACTGTCGGATTTTTTCATCTTTTACTTTTAATATCAAAGTAACCTGACCAGGCCAAAATTTTTCTGCGATTTTTTCCTCTAGCGTATTGAATTCCGCAATTTTTTCTAATTCCGTTTTAGATAGACCTAGTACAGGAAACGGCTTTGTTTTTTCCCTTTTTTTGATTTCATACAAACGTAATACTGCCTTCTTATTGTACGGATCACATCCTATACCGTAAACGGTATCAGTGGGAAAAACTATAATTTTACCAGCTTTGATTTTTTTAATCACTACTTTGATATCTGAATCAGTGCATGAAACTCTCAAGTTTTAACAGTTTTTAATAAATTGATTCTAACTAAATAGTTAATCCGAAGTCTTCTGAGAAATCCCTAAAAGTTTTGTAGGCTGAAAGAAATTCTTGTCCAGACGAACTAATTTTGTATCTACAAGATCCCTTTGAATTAACTTGTTCTAAAAGACCTTGTGATACTAAGTTATTCAAAATTGTTGACAGTCTTCCATGCGAAATATTTGCCTTTCTTATTAGATGCGTAATATTTGCACCCTCATGCTCGTCAACACTGTACATAGTTGTGTCTAAAATCTCCCCGACTATTTTGATATGTGTTCTATACGAAGGCATGATCTCTCATATTGTTATAATTTTTAGTATATCATCTAGAACAATATTTTTCAGTATACAATGAAGATAAAATATTTTGACAACCTTCACATTATTACTATTATAATCTAAAATCTATACATTTTCATCAAATGTAACCTTTCGTAGCGGAATTTTGAATATTGGAATACCTAATGAAATCAGACCACAAATTTTTATAAGAATTGAGCCTATGTACAAAACAGTTTCTGGAAATACAAATGAATACCAGCTGATAAATTCCCCAAATCCTAGAAGACCTAAGCCTATGGCAACAAAAAGTGTAGCCTTTTTTCTTCCATTAAAATATGATATCATGGTCTCTATTGAACCATATACCAACAAAATGAATGAGACAGCACGCAGTATGTGCTCAATGGAAACAAACGATACTAAAAATAATGGCATGATTCCTATTGACCTAAGATATCTTGACTTAGGAAAGAAAGTTTTGATTGTGTGAGAAAATGCAATAAACCAGTATCCTATCGTTTGAGAAGCAACACCAAGTGTTGTAATACCACGATTGATCTTTCCTGTTTGAGTAACCATGTCATCAACAATGTATCCAAGTGCTAGAATTCCAAAACCAATCCCAATAGCAAAGAAAGCTATAGTTAATCTGAATAATGTAGGACTTCCTGTATTTTTGAAACCAATATATGAAATGCATCCAATTGTAATACCAATTGCAAACCCAACTAAATTTAGAATGCTTTCATGTAAAAATTCCAATTACGCTAACTGAGTATACGTTTTAAATAAGGTTTGAGAACAAGTTTTCTTACTTTCTAATTCCATAATGTTAATCCCACTCATCTAATGTACCTGCTTTTTGACCCTCAGTACTTCCAGTATAATCTCCGAGTATGTCAGAATATGTTGAATCAGCATGTGCAAGATACTTAATATATTCACCATAACTCATCTCCAAATCACATTTTGTACAAGTAACTAAAGTAAAATCTGGAGTTAGTTCAGCAACACACTTACACTTCGGACATTTTATCTTCATATGTTATGTTCAACATATTATCTATTATTACTACTGATCTGAAAAAAATAAAAGGAGTGACAAATTAACTAAAACATGACCCGTACTTGTACCAAATGTAAAAATGAAATTCCTGATAATGAAGAATTAGAACCTGTTCCATCTTCTTATCCCTGTTGTACCAAATGCTGGGGTGAATGGAAAGAGAGCCGTGTTATGGTAATAAATGAAATGAGGTTAGATATGTCATTAAAGGATCATCGAAAACTACTAAAAAAACATGAAAAGGTGTTCGTTGGTGTATTAACTCCTGAGGGAGACATTATTGATTATTCAAACGAAGAAAATAGAAATCCAGAAGAACAACCTGCCTAAAAACCAACTATTTTTCTAGCATTTTCTGGAATCAGTAAAATTAGTTTCCTTTTTGAATCTTGATCTATATTTTTAATCGCATTTTGAATTGAGGTTGATACAATCTTCTGATTTGAGTCCTCCAAGCTCAAAAATATTTCAAGAATGCCATCTAGATTAAACGCAATTATCTTTTGGGGTGAGTTGATTATATGCTTGATATAATTTGAAAACATCGCGTTTCTATTTTCTTCAGAAACTGTGCAAAGTACTTCGAGCCATGTTTTGAACAGTTTTGAAAAATTTGGAAATGGTATAGTCGGTCCAGCTTCTAGCGCATTATTGATGATTTCTGATTTATCAGGTTCTGACATTGAGAAAAATTCCATCATTCTTTTCTTAAGAATGGGCTTCCTAAGAAAATCTGGCAGGCTTGCAAGATTTATTATTATATTTCCTGCGTAATTTGGTTCAGACAATATAACCACTGTTTGTAACATGGTATTAACCATAACTTGTTGTTGAAATAAATAGATGAAAATTGTAGCAATTTTGTATGCCCTCAACTGTAGCAGTAGGTGGCTTCTTTGGCGATGAAGGTAAGGGAAAAATTATCTCATATTTGTCAAAAAAAGATAATCCCTCAATTGTTGTTCGTGGGGGAGCTGGACCAAATGCGGGGCATACAATCAAAGATGGTAATACTACTTACAAGGTTCGCATGTTACCAAGTGGATTTCTAAACAAAAACGCCAAAGTTATGATTGGACCTGGTGTAGTTGTTAACCCTGAAATCTTTTTTAAAGAAATACAAGAATTTGGTGTTTCAGACAGGGCATTATTGGATAAGCATTGTGGAATAATAGAGCAAAATCATTTAGACCAAGATTCTAAAGGCAGACTAAAAGAAAAGATTGGAAGCACTGGTTCAGGAACTGGTCCAGCAAACGCTGAACGTGCTATGAGAACCTTGAAGATGGCAAAAGATGTTGAGTCACTCTCTTCCTACATAACAGATGTACCCGATCAAATTAATTCCGCGCTGAAAAATCAAGAAAATGTTCTAGTAGAAGGCACTCAAGGTACTCATCTTTCACTATGGCATGGCACTTACCCATATGTTACGTCTAAGGATGTGACTGCGTCAGGTATATGTGCTGATATTGGCTTGGGACCAAAAAATGTCAATGAAGTTCTAGTTGTGTTTAAAGCATACTTAACGCGTGTTGGAACTGGACCCATGCCTAATGAGCTTGATGCTAATGAAACTGAGCAGAGAGGATGGGCTGAATTCGGAACAGTCACGGGTAGACCTAGGCGTGCAGCAGAATTCAATTTTGCATTAGCATTGAGGGCAATAATGCTTAATTCTGCAACTCAAATAGCCATCACAAAATTAGATGTAAGATTTCCTGAATGTGCAGGCGTAAAATCTATTGGCGAATTGGATAACAAGGCTAAATCTTTTATAAAAAATATTGAAGACAAACTAAAAGTGCCAGTCACGCTTATTGGCACTGGTCCACTGATAGATGATGTTATAGACCTTAGGCCATAATCATTTTTTGGTTATACTTTAATTTGGTGTTTATTCTTAATTTTTTATGAATAAATTTCCAAACTATATTGAGGTAAACTCACCTTTAGAATTTTCTAGACTAGTTTGTGCGTTAGAAAGAGCTACTAGGGTATCATTTCTTCATGAGCATAAAGGAAAGAAAGTTCTTTCAGTACAAATGGACATGCTTAAAGAAAGTCCTGTCATTTACTATACTCCCATTGAAAAATTTGGCCAGTTTCTCAGCTACGGTTTCAAATCAGGCAAAGAAGAGTCTTTAATGGTAGATTCTGCTATGGATACTTCAAAGCTATTTTCACCAATTGTAAAAATTAAATCATTACCGAAATCACTTCAAGCATCACCCAATGATGTTGCTGAAAAATATCAACCAATTGAATTTGAAGACTTGGGAAGCCTAGCAAAACTTAGTTATGGTTTTGAGGAAGCACCATTTCCACTATTTACATTTCCATTTAAGGGAAAATGGTTGATTGGCGTATTTCTTAACTTCAATGAGGATGGAGATTCGTATTTCTGTTATGTATCATTAAACGAGGAACCAAATAAACCATTTTTAAGGCATACAACAACTAATGCAACACTGCCTATCTTTGTAGATAATACTGCTGAACATGGTTACTCTTACATCAAAATAGTTAAACTACACGACACACACCCATTGGTCAACTATGACCAAATTCAAAACTAGAATTCTCAAATCTTCTAAGCAAAGTAGAATTATTCTTGCTAACGATTATGATCTGAGAGATAAGAAACTTGTTCCGCATACAGTCCAAAACATCAAAACATTACACAAATATCTATGTGCGATTAAACTGAATTTCCACCTGCTTTTACCATTAGGAAAAAAAGAAATTATAAGAATCAATAAAACTGCACATCAATACGGTCTTCAAACAATTGCTGATATCAAACTAAATGATATAGGAAACACAAATGAAATAGCCACAAAGACATTATGGAATTTTGGATTCGATGCTGTTATAGTAAATCCAATTATGGGTATTGAAAGCCTAAAAAAAATTGTTACCACTGCACATAAACAGGACAAGGGTGTAATTGTATTATGTCATATGAGTGCACCTGAAGCCAAGATATCTTACGACATGAATGTAAAATCTCCAAATAATTCTAAAACTATGCCGTTATACCAATTGTTTCTAAAGTGGGCTATATCTTCCAAAGCAGATGGAATAATTGTAGGTGCAACTTTTCCAAAAATCATAAGCAAGTGCAAAAAAATTACTGGTAAAAAGTTGAGTATTTATTCACCTGGTATTGGAACACAGGGAGGAAAAATAAAAGAGACAATCGCTAATGGAAGTGATTTTTTAATTGTGGGAAGAACAATTCTTAATTCAAAGAATCCTGCAAATACAGCAAAACAATTACAGTTATCTTGCATTTAGCAAAAATTTATTCGCTTTTGTTAACACATTTTTAGCATTTTCATGTGTAATTTTTTTCAAAGCGTCATTGTATCCTAACCAAATATAATCAAAATGTTCGTTAGATAATCTTATTGTTTTTGTATCTGTCTTTGCCAGAAAAAAAATAACTTTTTTATGAATAACTTCACTTTTAAACCTAAAATCATATTCTATATATTCTTCAAAACCATCTATGAACTTAAAATCAGTAATACCAGTTTCTTCCTCTGCCTCTCTTCTAGCAGTTTCTCGTACTTGCTCATTTTTTTCGATTTTTCCTTTTACAAAATCCCAATGTTTTTGTGGATAATTTAGCAGAAGAAATTGATTTTCAGATGAAACACTTAGAAAGAAAACTATACCAGCAGATGTCTCATTTATCATAATTGAAGGGTTTGTCTAGTCCCATTATTTTATTTTCCTACACGTCTTTTTCTTTTCTGAAATGTGCGTATAGCTCGCATAAGATCAATTTTTCTGAATTCCGGCCAAAAAACATCCAGAAAAACCAATTCGCTATATGCACTTTGCCACATCAAAAACCCACTCATTCTTTTTTCACCCGAAGTTCTTAGAATCATATCAGCTGATGGTTGTGGAAGATGAGAAGTATACAGGTTTGCCTCAATCACATCTTTGTTGATGTCTTTGGCATCTAACTTTCCATCTTTTATCATATAACCAATCTTTTTAACTGCATCAACTAGTTCATTTTGACCACCATATGCAAGCGCAATATTGAGAAAATGCTTATCATAACCTTTTGTTGCATCATCTAATCTTGACAGCACATTTTTTATCGAATCTGGCAATAACTCAATTCGTCCTATTGCTTTAACTCTCATTTGGTTTTTATGAATTCTGGGATCATTGTAGAGCTTTTCCAGCCGTGTTTCAATTAACTCGTATAGATAGTCAAGTTCCTCATTTTTTCTTTCCAAGTTTTCAACTGATAGAACATATAGCGTTATGATTTTTATATCAAATTCCTCACACCAGTCAAGAAGGTTCTCAACCGCATTTGCACCATTAAAATGACCATGTTTTGGCATGATTAAATTTCGTTTTGCCCATCTACGATTACCATCTAGAACTATAGCTATATGGTTAGGTACATCTCCTTCCACAACTTCTTTTTCCAGTCTTTTAGCGTAAAATCTGTAGAGTCCAGACAAATTCAATGCTAGATTTAGTATTCCGTTAATATTCACTCACCTTTCCTATACGATTAGATTTAGAGAGACTGATATGTGTTATTGCAAAAAGATTCTATCCAACATGAAAGAAATTTTTATTATTCTAACTGTCTTTCTTTTTTCTATATCTACGGATCAAGAGAGTTGCAGATGCGGCTGTCACTCCAAAACCTATTACTAGAGGCAATAGTAAGGTGAATGAGCTTTCTCCGTAGATTAGTATATTTGTAAACTGATATACAGTTGGGTATAGAGAAACCAGGACAATCACTCTAAGAATATCACTGATATGTCTTAATTTTCTGTTTAACCAATTGTTAAACAGAATTCCTACAAATATCGTACCAATACCAATCCATAAAAATGGAATCATACCTGAAACAAATTGTCCTATAACAACATTGTTAGTAATAATATTAATAATTCCTACATCAGCGGAAAGATTTTCTGCGCCAACATTAGTTATACCAGCCGGTATTGATCCAGCTATTAAAATCAGTCCAGTGATCAACGTAAATAACCGAATAAATCCTTCCGGCGTAGGCTTTGCCCAGTTAGACCATGCTTTATCGATATCAAATGCCCTGATCAAAAATGCACCGCCAAGAATACCTACTAATACAGCAAAAATTTCAGCTGTATATCCGGTAAGTACTCCAATTCCACCAATCAATAATAAAATACCTGGTACGCCTAAAAAGAACTTTGAATATCTTGGATCGTACACTACCATTTTTAGGAATTTACCAAACACCGCATAGGAATGCTCAATCGTTCTACTAACTTTCATAACTACTCTTTGTATTGATACAACCGGAATTACGTTTTGAATAATAGGAATAACCATTTCGTCATCTTCACCATCAGAAACTATCACAGCTCCATCTGCAGAAAATTTACTTAATACTGATTTTATCTCTGAAGCAATTTTTTCGTCTCCCTGTACACTCCTAGTTTCTGTACCGGCTACTGTAATTACCTGGGCTTTGTAACCACTACTAACCAAATCTTCATATGTTTTTATTGCAGAAAATATTGCATTAGAATCTGCATCTTCAGGATCTTCAAGCGCCAATCTTTGTGCTGCTTCAATACAAGCATTTCTTCCAACCACGGGAGTTGAAATCCCAGCCTTTTTTCCTACATCATTATCCCTGTCCACACAAATAACCAGTAAATTTGTGGCAACTGAAGCCTCAATATCCCTTTGCAGTTTACTACGTGGCATTATAATACTATACAAAAATTAGTTTTTAATATTTCCCACAATTCTGAATATTATTAATAGTATTTGTGACTGTGTTTTACGGTCTTAAATTATCTGATTTTTCAATGAGGTTCAGTAACTCTGCCCTTAATTCATGTATTTTAGAAATTATTTCATTAACAGAATCTGAATTATCATCATCTTTCATCAAATTTGCAACAATAATAGTCTCAGTAATCTGCTCATTCAGTTTTTTCAATGCATCGACATAAGTTTTATAGCTCGCGGTCCATTCTTGTGATGCACCACTTAAAGTCAGTTCGATTATTAATGAATTCACTTGTGATTGAGTAACTCCTGCAGTAACAAAATATTCTTTGGGAGATAACTTATGATTAATTAAATCCTCAAATGATTTTTCAATACCTGTTGACAATATTGAGGTTCTTTCGTCGATATCATCTAGATGTTTTTCAAAATCTGATACAACAAGTTTCATATCAGTATTCTCTGGAATCAGATAAACCAGAAAACTAGCTGCTACAACACCAACAAGAATAGCTATAGTTACTGCAATGCCCTTCTTTGATGCCATCTAAAAAATATAAAAATTTGTTATTTATAATCAGTCCTTTATTCATATTAATTTAAAAAAAAATTCAATTATTTCTGATTGCCTATAATAAATCCAAAAATATCAAATTTTACCGGAATAGGTTATATATGATCTAATTATCACGTAAAAAATATACACACATCTAGTCACTAGCTAAAAAAAATTTACAGAGTCTTGATAAATACGACGATGCTCGTTCAATGATATAATGGCAACTGCATATTGTGTAAAATGTAGGGAGAAAAGGGAAATTAAAGATCCACAAGAGACCACACTAAAAAATGGTAG
>DTTB01000040.1 GCA_012964965.1 Candidatus Nitrosopelagicus sp. | reverse complement strand
ATGATTGAAGGACTTGATCCTAAGATTAACAATCTAGAAAGCGTTGCAAAAGAACTGAAAAAAAAGTATGCCTGTGGTGGTACTGCAAAAAACGACTATGTCTTTTTACAAGGTGACCATAGGGATACAATTAAGGACACATTGGTAAAGCTTGGTTTTGCTGAGGAATCAATAGACCTTCATTAGAAAAAAAGTGTTAGCACAAAACAGAATTTTACAAGTATTAGGAATACCACACGGCGCTTTAATATCAGTAATCTTTTGCATGATGGTTTTGTCATTCCCTGTCGGTGCATATGTGGTTTTTAACTCGGAAATTGGCGGTGACATTACCTATGAATATCCAATGGATACCCTAGATCTTTTTCTTGCAGGAATAGGCTTTGGTGTTCCAGTAGAATTTGAGTTAGGTGACGGATTTATTGTAATATGGTCTACTTTTTTGGTTTTGTTTACTGTTGCAATGTTTGGTCCAAAGAAAAATTTTGTTAATATGCTACAGTCAATAGTCTCTGAAGGAAAATATCAGACTCAAGACAACTACATAGTTGTAACCGTCAAGTGGTTTTCCATCCTGGTAATTGTATCAGGTTCCATTATAGCAGTACAAGAATTTTTTGGGATTTTCGTTGAGCAGCCTGAAGTATCAAACCAACTTGTCCAGTTTTTTGGCGTGTCACTCGCACCAATAATTGAAGAATTTGGTTTCAGGGTTGTACTGATAGGGCTGCCACTTTTTGCGATATATTCGCGCAGGTCATCATTTAGATTACTTGTAAAGTCGCTGTGGAGACCTTTCCAAAACCTTCAAAATGTGAATGTAAAAAGTGCATTATTACTAATTGTTATAATTGGAATATTTTTTGGTGTTGCACACGTTATTTCGGGTGAACCGTGGAGTGCTGGTAAATTTGTACAAGCAGCTTCCAGCGGAATCATCATTGGATGGGTATATTTCAGGTATGGTCTTGCACCTGCGATTCTAATTCACTGGGCTGCAAACTATTTTATTTTTTCATATGCACATATTGTTGCAGACATAAACCAGATTTCCGTGGAGGAGGCATTTGCAAATTCTTTACTAAGCACACTTGAGATAATGCTAATTGTAACCGGAGCTATTTCCATAGCGGTTTTAGTGTTAAATTACATATTTTCTAAAAAGCACACGTCAGACATAGCCTAGTTCTTTTTTCCAATCATAAACAAAGTACCAAATTCCCGTTTCCATTTTGCTCTGTGGTTTGGATCCTTCACTTGTTTTACTATTGTCTTGAATCCAGCTTCTTTGAACATCTTCCTCCACTCAGCCTTTGAGCGGAGGTCCATTGGAATTTTCATAACTTTTGCCCACCTTTTAGTAAGATGGTTATCACTGTAAAAATCAGTTCCACAATAAAAGAAACCTCCAGTTCTGAGCATCTTGAAAACTTTGGTCAGTGATGGCTCCATCGGTACAGAATAGTACAACGATTCCATTGAGAAAATTACATCAAATTTTCCAGTATATCTCCATGACTCTAGGCTTGTACAACTGTATTCTTCTTTGATTGAAACTTTTTTTGCTATGGCTCTTTTTATCATATTTTTACTCTTGTCTATCCCAACTGCCCTTTTGCATTTTGGCAGTTGCGCAATTTTTCTAACAACCCATCCGTTGCCACATCCAATGTCCAGAAATGAAAATGGTTTGCCGAAGGAAATTCTGCCCAAAAATTTGCCGACAGTTACGCCATGACCCTCTTCCATCTCCTCAGATCTTCCCGCCGTTGCCCACCTATCAAATACTCGTGCTGTCTTGTCCATTCAAGCACCTTTGATAATATTGAAGAGCTGCCGAACAGCCAGTATTGGATGATGCGCTGCTATCTTTACGATTTTTGATATTGTAAAGTCTGCCCTGACAAAATCCAAGAATTCATCCGCAGTTAGGTTGCTTATTATGTCAATCTCTTTGTCCCATTCACTGTCAGATAATTCTAGCCATCTGGCCTGAACCTTGTGGGCAGATTTTATCTTTGATTCTATTTCTTTTTTCCAAGTTTCTTCATAGTATTGCAATGCTTTTTCTGAAGTATCTCCTGATTTGATAGCCTTACTTGCAACATCCCCAGCAACTCTGCCATACTTTATTGCGTATCGGATTCCTTCCAGCACCAGTGGGTTTGCCATCCCAGCTGTGTCGCCGACTAAAATTAAATTGTCATAAACTGTCTTGCGTGAAAGTCCTTCGTTTGGGATCAAGCCATAATGAAATTCCTTCTTTGTTATTTTTCCCAAGTCCTTGATTGGTCCAGCCCCTTTTTCTATCAGTTCATCTAGTCTTTGCGTAGGATCTACATCCGATTCTGGTTTTCCCACTCCAACTCCTATTCGCACCATGTTTTTTCCAAGCGGAAATATCCACGCATAACCAGCCGGTGAGTACATCTGACCCACCATCAGCCACCACGTGTCTGATTTTACATTTTCAACCTCCGCTTCATATTCTGCCCCAACGCCAAACCTCTCCCATTGTTTGACAAGACCGAGTGACTTTGATACAGCTGACTGGAATCCGCTGGCATCAATTAACATCCTTGCATGAAATATCATTTCACTGTTTGAGGATGATGCCTTTACTCCAACAATGCTTCCATTTTCTGTAATGACATTTGTCACATTTGTGTTAACAAAAATTTCAGCCCCATTCTTTTTTGCCATATCTGCCAAAAACCTGTAGGTCTTTCGTACGTCTAGTACAGCTGCCTTTGGTTTGTTATCAGTGATGGACACTGTGTTGTTTGGTGAGCAAAAATTGTATGTTCTAATCGGGTTGTAGCAGTCTTCTGGTATGCCAAACTCTTTGGCATAGTCAATCCACGTTACGCCGCTGGTCCTTACAGTCTGTGCAACGTTTTCCT
>DTTB01000039.1 GCA_012964965.1 Candidatus Nitrosopelagicus sp. | reverse complement strand
GTGCAGGTATTGATGGCCTAATCCTACCAGATATGTCCATTGAAGAATCAAAGGAATATCTGAAATCTGCTAAAAAAAATAATCTTGATACAATATTTTTGGTTTCACCAAATACAAAGAATGATAGACTCAAAAAGATAGCCAGTGCCAGCACTGGCTTTTTGTATATGGTTGCAGTATTTGGAACAACTGGGGTGCAGACAAAAATTCACAAATACACTATAGATGCAATAAAAAATGCCAAAAAGGTTATTGGTGGAAAACTGCCTATAGGAATTGGATTTGGAGTGTCAACTCCTGCCGACGTGAAAAAGTATGTCTCGTTAGGCATTGATGCAGTCATTGTGGGAAGTGCTAATCTTAAGATTATTGAGAATACCCCTTCATCGAAATTACAGCAGAAAATTACAGAATACACAAAAAAACTGAAAAAGAATACAAGAATTTAGGAAAAGCTACATAAATGGGAAAATACTTACACATCTATGCAGACTAAGTTTATTTTTGTTACAGGCGGAGTTATGTCTGGCCTTGGAAAAGGCGTAGTTTCATCCTCAATTTCTAAGTTATTGCAGCTTTCAAACCAAAAAGTTTCTTGTGTAAAGATTGATCCATATCTAAATTTTGATGCCGGTACAATGAATCCTATTATTCATGGCGAGGTTTTTGTCACAGAAGATGGTGGTGAGTGTGATATGGATATTGGTAGTTATGAAAGATTTCTTAATCAAAATATACCAATGTCACATAATATTACAACTGCTCAGATCTATTCTAAGGTAATTGAATCTGAGAGAAAGGGTGAATATTTGGGTGCATGCGTTCAAATCATACCACATGTAACTGATGAAATTAAAAATCGTATTAGAGCTATAGTAAAAGCTGAAGATCTTGATGTATTGATTGTTGAATGTGGAGGTACTGTTGGCGACATAGAGAGCCTTCCATTCTTAGAAGCTTTAAGGCAAATTAGACTGGAGGAAGGATCTGAAAATGTTATTTTTGTGCATGTTACGTTAGCCCCTTCCTTAGACGTTGTAGGAGAGCAAAAAACAAAGCCTACACAACACAGTGTCCAAGAACTAAGAAGGATTGGTATTCAACCAGATCTATTATGCATTCGTTGTGCAACACCATTATTGGAAAAAACCAGAAAAAAAATCTCCATGTTTACAAACGTATCTGTCAGTGATGTGTTTTCTTGTCATGACGTAAAATCCATTTTTAAGATACCACAAATGTTGTATGAACAAGGACTAGTCGAAGTTATTTTTAAGAAATTTACAAAAGTGGGATATATTAACGCGTCAGAAAACTGGGATACTTGGAACACAATCGTTAATTCATTACAAATAAGTGAAAATCCGATTAAAATTGCAATGGTTGGAAAGTATGTTACTTTAGCAGATAGTTATGTTAGTGTAAATGAAGCGCTAAAACACGCTTCTGCATCAATCAACTCTTCTGTTAACATAGATTGGATTGATTCAGAAACGTTAAACGGAAATATCAAAAAGCTTTCAGAATATCAAGGAATTTTAGTTCCTGGCGGATTTGGTACACGTGGTTCTGAGGGAATCATTGAAACAGCTAGTTTTGCTCTTGAACAAAATATACCGTTTCTTGGAATTTGTTTTGGGTTTCAATTAGCAGCGGTATCCTTTGGAAGAAGTGTTTGTAAACTTGAAGAAGCAAATTCAACTGAAGTATCTGCTGATACAAAACATCCTATAATTTCACTCTTACCAGAACAAGAAGGAGTATCAAATATGGGCGGTTCATTACGTTTAGGTGCAAATGAAATTAATCTAAATAAAAATTCATTAGCATACAAAATTTACAACACTGAAGTAATCTACAAAAGGCATAGACATAGGTATGAATTTAATACCAACTATCGTGAACAATTCGAAAAAAATGGAATGAACTTTACTGCTGAAAGTGATAATGGAAAAAGAATGGAAATACTAGAGGTTCCATCTCATAAATTCTTCTTTGGTGTACAATTCCATCCAGAATTTAGCAGCAGACCAGGATTTCCAGAACATGCATTCAAAGCGTTTGTATCTGCTGCCTCACACAAATAGCAAAAATTTGTCTAAACAGGTATTATGCTGAACGACTTTTAGCTCTACCTTTTTTTCTTTTATACTGCCTAGATTTTCTTTTTTTCTTTGTACCCAATATCTATGAATTAGAAGAAATGTAGCATAAACATATTATGTTTTGATTATGGAAAATAGCATGCCAACATATTTGATACATGTAACAATTGAAAACAAACCTGGCATAAGTGATCCTGAGGGAGAAACCATACTAAATGATCTGGTCTTAAAGGGCAATTATTCCTCAATAACAAAAATCCGTTCTGGGAAAATATTAAAATTTCAAATAGATGAAAAGAACAAAAAATCAGCTGAGGAAAAAATACGTAAACTTTGTGATGAGCTAAGAATTTTTAATCCCTTGGTAAGCAAAGTCTCTTTTGAAGTTTTTGAAAATTAATTCTATTATTTTTGAATATTTTTGATAGTCCCATCAACTAATAATTTATCACGCAAGTAACTTGCCAAGTCAGTTTGTGTGATCACACCTACAAGTTTTTTATTATCTAATACCAGTAATCTTCGTATGTTGTTATTCAGCATTTTTTTAACGGCATCCTCAATTTTTGTAGTTGGTTCTACCCACCTAAACTTGTAGGACATTATTTCTGTAATCTTTTTTTCATCTGGTTTTTTATTATCTACACAAAATTTTTGTACAAAATCCCGTTCACTTAAAACTCCAATCGGGTTTCCGTTTTCAACTATCACTACAAAACTAATATCATTTTCTTTCATTAGTTGGGCTGCTTGAAGCACAGTCTGATCCTTTTCTATTGTAATAATATTTTTCTCCATAATGTCTCTAATTTGTCCCATATCCATTTGTTCATTTTTTAGGTAAAAACTGTTGCGTTGATTTAATAAAGCGAATTGATTATAAAATTTGTGAAGGTTGGTGTCGTAGTTTTTCCCGGCAGTAATTGTGATAGGGACGTATTTCATGTATTATCAGACGTCTTTAAACTAGACACCGAATATTATTGGCATGAAAATCATTTGCCACAAGAGATTGGTGCTGTAGTTTTACCTGGTGGTTTTTCATATGGTGATAGGCTCAGAGCTGGTGCTATTGCTGCACACAGCCCAATTATCTCTGATGTCAAAAAACTAGCAAAAAATGGTGTGCCTATTCTTGGTATATGTAACGGTTTTCAAATTCTTGTAGAATCTGGACTTTTACCTGGTGTATTGTTGAAAAATAATTCACTAAATTTTATGTGTAAATGGACTAATCTAATTGTACAAAGCACTAACACATCATTTACCTCTAAACTAAAACAAGGTCAGAAAATTCCCATTCCAATAGCTAATGGCGAGGGCAGATATTTTGCTGACAAAAAAACTCTTTCTGAATTACGTGATAATGATCAAATAGTTTTTACCTATGAGGAAGTGATAAACGGTTCATCATTAGGTATTGCAGGGATATGTAATGAAGAAAGAAACGTACTTGGCATGATGCCCCATCCTGAAAGAGCTGCTGAACCAGAAATTAATCCAATTGATAACAAGCCTTCTTCTTTAATTTTTGAATCTTTACTACAAACGATTGGAGTGAAAAAATGAGTCTAACTGTTCAGGAATCTGAATATTTTAGTAAAAAAATTGGTAGAATTCCAAATAACATAGAACGACAGATAGTTGCAGCTGAATGGTCTGAACACTGTTCTTACAAATCATCTAAAAAGCATCTTAAAATATTACCAACCACTGGGCGAAGCGTAATTAATGAAAAAGGTTTTGATTCAGGTGTTCTTGATGTTGGGAACGGTTATGTTGTGACTGTACATATTGAAAGTCATAATCATCCATCTGCTGTTGAGCCATACGGGGGTGCAGCTACTGGTGTGGGAGGAGTAATTAGAGATATTTTATCTACAGGAACACGTCCTATTGCAATATTTGATGGACTACGCTTTGGAAATATTGAAAATGATAACAACGCAAAGTGGCTTTTTAAAAATGCTGTTTCAGGAATAGCTGATTATGGAAATTGTCTTGGTATACCAACTATTGGTGGGGAGGTTGAGTTTGATCAATGTTACAAAGATTATGCATTGGTTGATGTTGCTGCGATTGGTTTTGGAAAAAAGAATAAATTAATAAAAAACCATGCAAGCAATGGAGATTTAGTTGTCTTAATTGGAGGCTCTACCGGACGTGATGGAATAGGCGGCTCCCAATTTGCATCAGATTCATTAGAAAATGAAAATCGTTCTGCAATACAGATTCCTGATCCATTTATTGAAAAATTAATCATTGAAGCAATTCTTGAGGCAAGAAATGAAAAATGTATTAATGCTATGAAAGATTTGGGTGGAGGCGGTTTATCATGTGCAATTTCTGAAACTGCCGAGAGTCTTGACATTGGAATAGAACTTGATGTTGATAATGTTCATACTAGGGAAGACGGCTTATTACCTCATGAAATAATGATTTCAGAATCACAAGAAAGAATGTTAGTTATCACAAATAAGAGGAAATTACCAAAATTAAAACAAATTTGTGCTAAATTTAGAATTAGTTGTTCTATAATTGGTCACGTAACGAATGATAAAATGATGCATGTAAAAAAGGGACAAAAAACATTGGCATTACTACCAGCAAACTTTGTAGCTCGTGCACCATTATTGGATAGAAAAAAAACTAAGCCGAAATATTTACGGGAAATTAAATTTGAAATGGAAATTAAAAAAGCCATGAATTATTCTGAAATCATTCTAAAATTATTATCTAGTCCCAATATAGCAAGCAAACATTGGGTTTTTCAACAGTATGATCATGAAGTAGGCATAAGAACCGTTGTGAAACCTGGTTTTGATGCTTCAGTTCTAAGATTGGATAATGGAAAATTTCTTTCTACAAAAATTGATGGTAATCCAAAGCATTGTTACATTGATCCTAGACAGGGAGCAATTGGTTGTTTTGAGGAAGCATGTAGAAATGTTATTTGTACAGGTGCAAACCCAATTGGAATGGTAGACCACCTTCAGTTTGGCAACCCAGAGAATCCTGAAGTATTTTGGACGTTCATGGAATCAATTGAGGGGTTGGCTGACTTTGCAAAATTTCTAAGAGTCCCATGTGTTGGCGGCAAGGTTAGTTTTTACAATGAAACAAAATTAGGTCCAATCAAACCAACACCACTTATCGGTGTATTAGGAATTATTGATAGTATTCCACTGACAACAACTCCTCCAAACCATGGTGACTATTTAGTGATTATTGGGAAAACAAAAGACGAACTTGGCGGTTCTGAATATTATGAATACATCCATAAATTTATTGGAGGCCACTGCCCTACTGTTAATTTTAAAGATTCAAAAATAAACATGCTTACTGTATTATCATTAATTAAAAATAAACTTGTAAAGTCAGTACATGATTGTTCTAAGGGAGGAGCTGCTATTGCAATCTCAGAACTTTCAATTTTTGGAAATATTGGATGTGATATTAATATTGAGGAATTATTATACAAAAATGATATCAGTATTGAAAAATTATTATTCTCAGAGAGCCATTCTAGGTATTTGTTAGTAATTGATAAAAAAAATATTGCGCAAGTAAAGCAATTTCTTTTAAAGAAAAAAACCTCATTTGCAATTTTAGGAAAATTTTCTGGCGATCAAATTCAATTTAAGCATAAATCAAAATACTTGGTTAAATTTACGGTAGATATAGCGCAAAAAAAATATTTCAATACATTGGAGGAATTACTAAAAAATGGTTAAGGAAAATTGTGGTGTTGTAGGAATTTTTAGCGTTGACGGAATAAATGTTGTGCCTATGTTAATTGATTCATTGCGTGCACTTCAGCATAGGGGACAGGAAGCATGGGGTATTGCTATACCGGGTAAATTACCATTAAAAAAATTAGGTCTTGTTTCCGCATCTGCAACTGATTTTAAGAATATTTCTAATGAATATTCATCTGCTTCGGCAATTGGTCATGTAAGATATTCTACAATTGGAAAAAGTAATTTAGATAATGCACAGCCACTAAAAGTCAAAGATTTGTGTGTTGCGCATAACGGAACTATTTCTAACGTGGAAGAATTATCCAATATGGTTGGCGGTTGTTCATTCACACCTCAAAAATCTAGTGACACACTTGTCGTAGCACAGAGACTTGTTTCATTGATTTCTGAGAAAGGTAAGTTTGCTGACGCATTATCAGTTTTAAAAAATGAGATGATAGGATCCTACTGTTTCACTTTTCTTTCAGATGATACATCTGTTTATGCGGCACGTGATCCACGAGGTTTTAGACCGCTTGTTTTAGGTAAAAAAACTGAGGGTGGAACGCACATAGTTGCGTCAGAATCATCTGCTTTGTCAGCAGTTGGCGCCGATTTGGTGCGTGACGTAATCCCCGGAGAATTAATCAAGTTTTCTAAAAATGGAATTGAATCTGAAATGTTTTCAAAGGAAAAACAGAGAGCACACTGCTCATTCGAATTTACATACTTTGCGCATCCATCAAGCAAAATGGAGGGTGCAAACATCTATGTTTCAAGAAAAAATATTGGGAGATTCCTTGCCAAAAAGTTTCCAATAAAAGATGCTGATTTGGTAATACCCGTTCCTGATTCCGCACGACCAGCTGCGTTGGGATATGCACAGGAGCTAGGAATCTCATTTGATGAAGGATTGTTAAAAGATCGTTATAGCAAAAAGGGTCCGCTTCGAAGTTTTATTGAACCACATCAAAGTGATCGTATAGAAATTAACAGATGGATAATTCCCATCAAGGAAATTATTGACGGGAAACATGTTATTGTTGTTGATGATAGTTTGGTTAGGGGAACAAGTTCAAGGGCAATTGTTAAAGCGTTAAAAAAAGCCGGTGCACGTAAAATTAGTATGGTTATAACATACCCACCGATTAAATTTCCATGTTATGCCGGCATAGATTTTCCATCTCAGGAAGAATTGGCAACCTATATTGATGAAAAAAATTATTCAGATAAACAAATTGTAGAAAAGGTTAGGCATGATATAGGCGTAGACTTTCTAGGATATAACGATCCTGAAAATCTTGCTAATGCTGTTGGAATTCCTGTTAATTCAATGTGTTTCACGTGTGTAACTGGTAACTATGAGACATTGGGAATAAAGATATCATCATTTAAGTCACGCCAAGAAATGAAAGGTGAATAGAATGAGCATATCATTTGTACTTGTACAGTGCACTATTGGGCATGAAATGGAAGTATTACGAGATTTATTAGAATTAGATTCGGTGAAAGAAGCAAAAGGAACTTTTGGTTACTACGATATATTAGTTAAAATCAAAGCACCATCGGATAGAGACATTGAAAAAGTTATTACAAAAAAAATTAGAAAAATAAAAAATGTTAATTCTACTACAACACTTTCAGTTATACCCGAACAAGATGAGATATAATTTTATATGAAATTTTAAGAATTGTTATTTAACATGAATTTTGTTAATGTTTCTTCACTATACTCTATTCCATGTTTTTCTGTAGTGTGTTTACCAAATTCTTGGACAACTTTTTCCATACTACCCTCAATTAAATAATCACAGTCAAATCCATAATCTCTACAGACTGCACGTACCATAACTGATCAAAAAACTTTGTAAATATCTATCTTTATCTTGTATGAATTTGTGTGGTAAATAGTCAAAAATGATGACCGAACCACCAAAATCTGGCGATTCACCGGATCCATTATGTAAAATTTGTAATAAACCACTAAAACAACATACTTTTGAACAGCAAAAGGAATGCTCTAAAAAAATTCTTGGGAATGATTAATAGTTATTTTCTTATTAATTATTCTAAGTAGGTTTTTTTAGCATAAATTTTTATTATATTTTATGACACGAGATTCAAATTCTGATAAAAAGAATAATAATCCAGAAAAAGAATCTGATCTTAAAAAGTTCCTAAAAAAGAGATCCTTCATTTATCTGATGTGTGCTGTTGCTTTTGTGGTCATTGTCGTTCCAGATATGATTGCACCAAGTGATTTAGAAAAAAAACTTGTCGAAAATCTAGAGAATGATGAGCAAAACACTGCCTGGCAAATCATAAAATCATATAAAGGTGCAGATAATGATGGTTCTAATTTATTTGATATCATAATAATACAAATTGAAAATGCTTATCCTACTGAAAAAATATTCGAACATAGAGATACTATTTTAGAGATCTCTGTTCTAAATATAGAGGAAAAAAACGGAGTTGGTTTTTATGAAGTTCATTTTACATTTCAAGCGTATAATGATTTGAGAGAATATATCTGGAATGTAAATATAGTAACAGATGAGGTTTTTCCTGTTAATGATGGAGCGAGAAAAATGATAAATATTGTTGATAATTATGATTGATTTTTTTAAAATTTTAATAGTATCATTTAGTAATTAATTCATTGGCACTACCCGTTAAACCAAAAACAAACTTTTTACAAAAAAAAATCTTAATTGGTTGTGGTATTGCTGGCATCGCAGTAATTCTTACCACATTGATTTTTTTCGCATTTCCAAGTCCTACTACATTTAACGAATATTCGATTTTGGTTGATCCTACTAAAGAACAACAAAGCCTTTTTGTTATTGCTAGAGTACTAATACAGAATACGAGTAGTCAGTCATTAACAAATCTTGCAATTGATTACGGGGAAGGCGATAAGGATTTTATTGGAACATTAAAGCCAGGTCAAACAATCATATTGTCACCACCTGATGGAAACCCTCTTCAATATGTCACTGTCACAGCTGATAATGGTATCTATGTCTTTAAGGCATATAGAGAACCAGTTGCAATGCCGGGTATGATGGGCTCTTAATTTACATAGGACAAAATAAAACAATACGCACTGATTGCAATTGAAATTTTTAACATCTGGTAAAGTTAAAGACGTCTACGAACTTGATGACGGCAAATTACTTTTCAAATTCAGTAATCGTGTTTCAGCATATGATGTAAAATTTAAAGATGAGATACCAAAAAAAGGGGAAGTTCTTTGCAAATTTGCTGAATATTGGTTTAACAAACTTGGTATGTCTTGTCATTTTGAGGAAAGAAGATCAGATACAGAAATTGTAGTAAGAAAACTCAACATGCTTCCAATTGAATGTGTTGTGCGCGGTTATTTTTATGGCAGTTTAGTTTCACGATGGAATGACGGAAAAATTTCATTAGAAGATGGCACACAAACAGATCTTGCAGCTAAATTACCAAGCCCAATTTTTGATCCTACCACTAAATCAACACATGACATGCCAGTAAATAAGGAAGAAGCAGTTTTGCAGAAACTTGTTACTAGTGATGAATATGATTGGCTATCAGAAGAGTCAATCAAAATATATGAAAAAATGGCTCGGATTGCTGATAATGCTGGATTCATTCTAGCGGATCTAAAGTTAGAATTTGGAAGAGAAAACCATGCAATAATTTTGGCTGATTCAATTGGTCCAGATGAATTTCGTTTATGGCCTAAGGATGCATACAAAATTGGTAAAACACAGGAAGCATACGATAAACAACTTTTGCGTGATTGGTTGACCGAAAATGGTTATCAGAAAAAATTTGATGATGCACGCTCTAATGGTGAAGAACCAATTGCTCCTTCTATTCCATCTGATTTAGTTTCTAAAATGACTCAACGGTATGTTACTGCTTATGAGCGGCTGACTGGCAATACGCTTTAGCTCAGTTTTTATTTTTTAAAACTTTTAACCACTACTAATATATTAGTATTATAATGATTATATTAATAGCATTATGAAATTATTGCTAATGGTTAATAAACATAAACATAACTCCATTTTAGCAGCACAATTGTACGCATATCATGTCAATATTGATGGAAAAAGAGATAGCCGTTGATAGGATCATAGCAGCAAATTATGAATTGTTTAAAGCACTTGATGATCCAATTAGAGGAAAAATTGTACAGTTATTGAATAAAAAACAATTGAATGTTAATCAAATAACACGTCGGCTTAAAAAACTTGGTTATAAAAAAGCAGTTACGACAATACGGCATCATATTGAAATCCTTAAAGATTCTGGCCTAATCGAAATAATCAAAATTGAAGAATCACGTGGTGCAGTAACAAAATATTATGGTTCATCTACCAGGCTACTTGATTTTACATTGCCATCGGATTTTGATGAAAACTATTCAAAGATTATATCAAAAACATCGTTGAAGCTTGCTAAAATAATTGGTCCAATTCTAAAAAATTTTTCAAAAACACGAAAAATACAACAAATTAACTATAACAACTATATTGTTATGGAAATTATGAATAGAGCCATTACTAATTTATTAGAAAAAAAATAACTATTTTATTTCTATAATTAATTTTCCACTAGTTTTTGGGTCTTGAAGTTTTTTTATCATTGTTCTTGGTATATCGTCTGAAGCTTTATCGCATTTTATAGCAATAGTTCTAGAACAGGTGAATGCACTTTTACGTAAAACTATGTCATTTGGATGTTTGAGAGTAAGCTTTTTTGATCCATTACCATGAACTGAGAAAGAATAACCACCAGCCATAATAGTAAAAATTATTTCCGAATCTGGATTTTGGACCTTTTTTTTGAATTTTTCTGGTAGATCTTTGCATGATAAATTAGCACTAGTACCAATTATACAGTCACCATTTATTGTTAATTCAGACTCTTTTGTGATTTCTATGGTTTTTTTATGTAAAGAAAGTATATTCTTGTGACCCTTAAACGGTATTTCAATTTTCATATGATACAAGAATAGTAGATTAAATATTAGAATTACTTAACACGATCATGGATCAAAAAGTGAAAGAGTTATTCCAGAAAAAAAACCTTGTTTTTATTGCCACGATTAATTCTGACGGTTCACCACAATTAACGCCAGTCTGGGGTAATTGTAATGATGATCATATTTTGATAAACACCGCCGAGGGTAGATTAAAGCATAAAAATATACAAAAGGACCCACGTGTTGCTGTCTCAGTTACTGATCATGATAATCCATTGAATATGACAACAATTAGAGGCAGAGTTGTTCAAATAATTCCTGATTATGATTATTCTCATGCTAATGAATTAACAAAACAGTATATGGGTATCAATGAGTATCCTTACAAAAGAGAAAACGAAAAACGAATTATCTTCAAGATTAAGCCTGAAAAAATTTTTATGATGCCAGATATCGTCTAATTTTCACCTGTAATTTCTAATGTTTCTAAATTCGAATTTAGAAATATATTATATTCAACATATGCAGACAAAATAATTTACAACAAAATTTAAAAGGAAAATAAAAAAAATAAAGAAGACGGATTCAAAGAAAAGATTGCTTATCTTCTTCTTTTAGCTGCTTTTCTCTTTCCGCCTTTTCTCTTAGGGGCTTTTCTTTTAGCGCCGCCTTTTCTCTTAGGAGCTTTTCTCTTAGGAGCTTTTCTCTTAGGAGCTTTTCTCCTAGCACCGCCTTTCTTGGCAGCTGCACTTCTTCTTCGCTTTGCAGCTGATTTTGAGCGTGCTGCTTTCTTAGCAGCGGCGTTTCTTTTTCTAGTGCGTGCTGCT
>DTTB01000038.1 GCA_012964965.1 Candidatus Nitrosopelagicus sp. | reverse complement strand
TCTTCGTGCATGGAGCTTTGAGGAAATTCAAGGCTTGCGTTCATGTCTAGGTGCCAGCTGTTAAACGTGTACATGCTGAGATCCGTACCTTCCAAGTTGAATTCAGGCTCGGTAAACCACGCACCGGAATCATACCTAAATGTATACTTCTCACCGTTTCTTTCTGTATTCAATGGGAAGATTTCATCCTCTCCAAACGCAAAACAGCTGTAAAGATTGATTTCATCAGCAATTTTTGGATGCGGTGTCATTTGAAATTGTAATGTATCACCGGGCTTCATCAAATCAAATTTTTGCGAACTGGCAACATCCAATATGTTCTCATTTTTATCCTTGATTAGAGCATAAATTCTAAAGTTTTGAAACGTCTGTTCACCGGCGTTTTTTATTTTACCTGTCATACGACCGTCATCATGCAGAATTAGCGAGTCGTCGTATAGTACATAACCACCTTCAAATTTGTATTCGGTTATTTCAAATGATATTTTTGGAGGTTCAAGTGTAGGGTTTTCAGAAGTTATTTGTGATAGTTTAATTTTCATTGGTAACATTTGTGCTGGCATGATAGGAGAAAACCTGTATTCATCATAAAATATGTAGTCACCATCGTTAACAGAAACAGAAACTGTTGGTATTACCGGATACATTTCAGTGTTTTTTATACCACCAATAACAGTGTAAACACCATCATGATCATAAAATCCAACATACTCATGATCTGGAATGTACACGTCCCCACTTGCAAAGGCTGGGATTAGAATGAGAAGTGTGATTGTTGTTGAAGCGAAAATTAACTTAAACATGTATTCTGTAAAGTTTTTCTATATTTACTCTTTTACTAATCTTCATAATCAGAACGGCAGGGGCAACAAAATACACTCCAATATTTAAAATAATTATTCCTATACCATATCCTAGCATCTCATATTCAGAGTCAATATCAGCATACTGCAATAATGTCAGTGAAGTCAGAAGTGGAGTCAATGTTAGTTTTACAGCTTCCTTGAAGACTGGATTCTCTCTTTCATAGTCCGCTATTGCTGGACTAAATGAATAGTAGAACTGGTTGAAACCTGTCATAAATGATGTACCAGACTCTGTTTGGAGTACAATATTGTCACGCAGTTCGCGTAGTTGCTGTACTTGTGGAGCAAGTTCAGAACTAAACGTTGCTGTAGCTATCAAGCAACCCCCACCGTTGGACACTTCCTGTGATTCCATACCAATGCTTTTTGTTTCAATAATTTCTATTACATGTTTACCTTTTCCGTCAACTGTCATGCCGATATAGATAATGTTATCATTTTCGTTGATTATGGGAGAGACTTCTTGTCCGTCAAGCAAAACCATAACTGGACCTACAAATAATCCCCTAGGAATATAAAACTCGGATTCATTTCCTACATCCCTAGCAGTTTCAGCATTAAATGTTAGGCTCTTGTCAGTCTCACTAAATATTGGTGCTGCTATTTGAAAATTTGCAACTGCCGCTATTTCAAAATCGTATCCACCAGAACTTATAATGTATTTGTATTTTAATCCAACATTCTCCAATTCTGAAAGATCAATACCATATGCTGGTAAAATTATAACGATTGATAAAACGAATATCAAAAAGATGATGATCTTCAACTATGCCACACTGGACAAAACTCGCTTACGTATTTCTTTATCTTTTGCGATTCTTTTGTGTGATGGGTCAGCCAATATGACCTCAAACCAATAATACATGCCATCCTTATACAAGAAATATGAGCCAAAAAGTTTCATGTTCCGATATCTTTCCAAAACTCTTCTCTCTGCTACCTGCTTCATAGAAACAGCGGCCTTGATTCTAGTAACGCCTAGGTGCTTTGGTCTCCTTCCGCCTCTTGGTCTTTGTTTTCTCATTCCCCCAGTTCCTACGCGCATTCGGACAACAACAATTCCTTGCTTTGCCTTGTAACCAAGTCTCCTAGCTCGTGAAATTCTGCTAGGTTTTGCTATTCGAATCATAGCATTTTGTTTTCTCCAAAGAATAGCCTTCTCACGCAGCTCAGCAGAGTTGTCTTTCCACATTTTTATCCAAATTTGTTCCTGGTTACTTGGCATGAAATAAACGCGAAATAACCCTTAATATTCGTAATATTTCGATCGTTATTGTGAAAATTACTGCGTTATTGCTCTCGTTATTGGTCATCATGTCTATTTTACCATACATGGATCAAACTTTTGCTGCGCTATCTGTCAGTATCGAAACAAGTCAAGAGACTTACCATTATGGTGATAACTTATCAATGACAATCATTGTTTCCGAGATTACTGGGGATATTGCAACTGTATACATCATAGATACGGAAGAAAGAAAAAGCATATTGCTAAGCCCGCCAATTACTCAAGAAACTACGGAGTTTCCTTCACGATTTCCTTTTGACGCAACTATATGGAAGACTGGTACATATACGTTAGAAGTTGAATATTCTGGGGCCAAGTCCTCAGTGCAGTTTTCTATTGAAGATACAGGAGAAATTGCACTGCCATTCTGGATAAAAGATTTAGCAAAAATGTGGATAACCGAACCGCTTGTTACAGACAAAGATTTTGCACGGGCTATTGAATATTTAATTCAAAAAGAAATCATCAAAATACCATATACTGAGCCAGGGGGTGAAACAATAACGAGAATACCAGATTGGGTAAAAACCAATGCGGAATGGTGGATTACTGAAAAGATTTCAGACACAGAATTTACTTTGTCGTTACAATATCTCGTACAAAAAGGAATTATAACTGTGAATTTGCCTAAAGTGTGATTGTCAAGTAGTTTTTCTTCTAGAAGCTCTTGAAATCAAGAATAGAAGTATTGCAATAACAAACGCAATCAATATTGCAAAAGTAATAGAATGTATCCATGAACTTACAGTTTCAGCAGACGATGTGGAAGAAGCTGGTGTAGATTCAGCGCTAACAGTTTCATCTAAAACACAAACGCCATCTTCAAGATGAGTACCTTCTCCGCATTTTTCTGCTGCCTCTGCTTCCGCAGCTTCAGCTTCTACTGCCTCTGCTTCCGCAGCTTCAGCTTCT
>DTTB01000037.1 GCA_012964965.1 Candidatus Nitrosopelagicus sp. | reverse complement strand
GCAGCACAAACATTAGTATAATTCAGATATGATGACGCAGTAAAAGTGACTTTGTCGCCAACAAGTTTTTTGCGTGTTGCATCAGCAACAGCTCCAATCATATAATGATCGTCAGATTTCATTAATTCTATTCCATCTTGTGCATTTAGATCCTCACCAGCAATAGCACGTTCTAATACCTTAGATTCTCCAATTAGTTTTTCCAGCATATTTTCCATAAATTATATCTAAATAAATAGATAAGTAGTGGATAACCGAAAGCATGCCAGTTTGGTTCTCCCATTAATTGATGAAAATAAACCGAAATGCTACCTATGCCATGAACAATTTGAAAACATGGATGAATTAAAAAAGCATCAAGAATTGAGACATAAAGAATTTTTTGCTAAATTTGAAAAAGACACTACTTCGTAATACCTTTTGCAGTAGCAAGGCTAATTTCTGCCAATTCACATTCATTATCAATTGACAACGCTTTTTTGAAATATTTTATTGCCAATCGAATATTTCCAGTCTCTCCAATACAAAGTCCTTTGTACGCAAGAACAATAGGATTGTTTTTGTCAATGTTTAATGCAATATTATAACAAGAAAGTGCTTCAGAGTATTTTTCTAATGTATGTAGAACTGAACCTTTGTTAATTAATGCATTCATGTTTTTTGGTTGAAGATTTAAGGCTCTATCATACATTGCTAATGCTTGGTTATAACGTTCTAAATTTTGTAATGTAACTCCATAATCAATAATAACTCCAATACTATCAGGTTCAACTTGTAAAATATTTTCATAATATTTTAGCGCCTGTGTATATTTTTCATCCTCACATAATTTAGAAGCAATCTCTAACATTTTTGATAGTTCATGATTCAATGTTTTTACTAGTGCATTGAGATAATAAATTCTAACTTTAGTCCATAGTTGACAAAAGCTTCAGAAGGTATAAACCAAGCCAAAATTTGATAGATTTGGTAGTGTTTATGCCCCTTGAATCTCTTGTTGAATTTATAACTACATTAATGACAGATTATCTATATGCGGGAGTATTTCTTGCTGCATTAATTGAAACAATAATTCCGCCAATACCAACAATGGCCGTATTTCCAACTGCAGGATTTATTGCGTCACAGAACGGTCTTGAGCTACATGAATTGTTTTTGTTAGGAATTGTAGGAGGACTTGGTGCATCTATTGGTTCAACTGTAATTTATTTAATCGCTTTAAAATTAGGTAGAACGGTATTGTTAAAATATCTAAAATATGTGAAAGTTTCTGAAAAAAAATTATCGAGAGTAGAATCTTGGTTTCAAAAATATGGAGACAAAGCAGTTTTGTTTGGAAGAATGGTTCCAGTCTTCAGAGAAATGATTTCCGTACCAGCGGGATTGCTTAAAATGAAATTTCCAAAATTTCTTGCATATACAATTTTAGGTTCTTGTGGATGGAGTATTACGTTGATTTTCATTGGATATTATTTTGGAATCGCATCACTTGAATTTTTGTAATTTTATCATGATGCATTTTTATCACGAGGATCAATTTCTAGCGATTTGTTAAAGCATTCTATCGCTTCATTGTATCGTCCAAGGCTTCTTAACGCAATTCCCTTTAAGTTCCATAAATCTGGATCATTTCGGTTAAGCAATATAGCTTTTTGAAATAAATTTAATGCGTCATCATACTGTCCGTCTTCTAATTGTTTTTTTCCCATCTTAATCAATTCATCAATCGAATCCAAATTTCATTCCGAATTGAATGGTGTTAATTGTCTATTTAACAAATTTCCCACACTGACAATCAATGATAGTGCATGTATTCTGATTTTTTATATGATCGTAAGACAAATGACCACATCTGCTATCTTTACAAACATAACGTTCAAGTTCTCGTGTAATTACGCTCTGCGCAATTTTATTAGCATCCGCTTTTGAGACTCCCTTTTTATCTATATAGTAATGAACGATATGATTGTAAAGGCGTTCTGCATTGAAAGTCTTTTCTAAACTCACATAATACAATGGATGAAAATATACTTAAATTTTAACAAAAATTTCTTGTTTTTGTACAAATATCACTATTTTTTAGAAAAATGTTGGTCATACATCTTTCTACGTTTTGTATTTGAGAGAACTTCATATGCCATGTTTATTTGAGCCATTTTCTTCTCAGCATCATCACTTTGCTTCCTATCTGGATGCCATTTTTTTGCAAGACTCCTAAACTGGTTTTTTATCTCGTTCTGGCTAGCAGTTTTTTGTATTTGTAAAATTGCATAATAATCAGGAATATTCTTGCTTAGTAGTGATTTTCTAAAATCTTCATCACTAAGTTTGTTTTTTCCTTTACGTTCAAAACTAATTTCATCACTCATCCACTCGGAGTGATATTTTTCATAGTCTCGATTCTTTTTTGATTCCCACTCACCAGTATCATATTCATTTTTTTTTCTGAATATTGAACCCCGTGCAAGAAAAATTAACACGCTAATAATTATAGCAGCTGCAGACGCAAATACAATTATTTGATCAGATTCTGTTAAACTTTCTAATGCACCATCTACTTTCATTGGATTGACGTTATGTTCTGAATCATAGAAGAACTGTTCTGTAATTTTTGATTTATCATGTACCACAGATATGTAATAGTGCCCGCTACGATTTAGATCATAATCACCAACTAGAATATCATATGTAAAATCTCCAGCTGGTATCGTGATATCTTCATTCAGTATAACTATTTCATCGGGATCAGTAATCATTACTTGTAGTGTGGTCTCAGTTGAAACATTACCAAAGATCACAATTTTATCAGCGTCTGTGAATATGGGAAGATCCACTGAAATGTTTACAGAGTCACCAAACACATTTGCTGGTATCAACAAGATCAAAATGATGGAAAAATATGGAATTGCTCTGTATTTCATGGATATTTCAGTTAGTTAGTTAGGTTTTATTTGATTATTTGCTAATTGATCTCTTTATTGGTGCCAAAATTGGTTAATTCTATGTTAATCACAGTCACAATTATGTTAAATCTCATTAACAAAGTCATGCTAATACTTCTGTTTACCTACTC
>DTTB01000036.1 GCA_012964965.1 Candidatus Nitrosopelagicus sp. | reverse complement strand
CAGATAAGCACAGATTGGGTGCACGGCGGCCATAAACCTAGTAAAAAAATAAACAAAAAACCGGTTAATACTGCAGACGGTAAAACGACACCCTAAAAATCACCGTTAACAATTTTCACATTCACATCCATCTGAATGGCTTTCTTTACAGTTTGGGCAGCTAACAGCGCCACCCAAATGACATTTACAAACACAGTTTCCAGGAGCCTTTCCCATAACTGTGAGATAAACACATTATCTTAATAGATATCTGAACATCTTTTAGAGCAATTCATTCTAATCTTAGGGAATAAGCGGGCTTGGAGGGCTTCGATCCCTCGACCTGTAACTTAGGAGGCTACCACGCTATCCATATTGCGCGTCTTTCGACTCTGCGCCACAAGCCCAGCAAAAAACACACATGTAACAATTTAAGCTTTAATCAAATTCAACTAATTTTTTGTTAAACGTTAATAATCTACCAATAATGTTTTGCTGACATGGGCCGATGGTCTAGTTGGTTAGGATACTGCCTCGACACGGCAGTGGTCGAGAGTTCAAATCTCTCTCGGCCCATTTTTTATATTTTTCAGTTCACAGAAAGCTATAACGAGCTTTCAAATTCTATATCAAGTAACTGCCAAGCAGTTTCTACGGTGTATTGACCTTTTACGCTAAACTCAACATATTCACCATTAACGATCGCTAAATATTCATCATTATAATCCTCAGTTTGAAAAATCTTCATATTACTTCCTAAAGGGATCTCTGCTCCAGGATAAAATGGAGCTCTGCCGGTCATTGGAATGTCCTCAACATTATAAGATGAAGTTCCAATAGATTTTCCGTTTGCAAAGAGCTCATAAGTAATTAATGGAATAACGAATGTCTTTGCGCCGTGATTTGTAATAAGAAAGCTAATTTTCAGCAAGGCATGATTATCAATACTATTTACATCGATTACTTCAACACTGCCCAGTTTGATTTCAGCTTTTTCTAATTCTGGGATGTCCATATAGGAAACACCAACCATTACAAACAAAAATACGAACAATCCTCCAATTGCCACGTATAGAATCATTTTTGATTGAAGGGTCAAGCATTCTCTCACACTGTGTACAACTAAAAAACCTTCCAGAATTCACATGCCTAATATTTGAGACATAGATCGAATTTTTATGACAATGGAACAGGCCGTAGTAACTTGGATTCATTTACTTTGTGCATCAATTTGGGTCGGCGGTTCCATATTTCTTGGTCTTGTTTTGGCACCACTTTTGAAAAAAATGTCATTCCCTATCGAAGAACGTCTAATTTTAATGATCAATACTGGTAGACGATTTAACAAAATAGCCTTACCGGCACTTATAATTTTAATCGCTACGGGAATCTATAATTCACATTTGGTGCTTCAAAGTAATGAAATTCTATTCTCAACCAGTTATGGCGCATTCCTGATAACAAAAATCATTCTTGTTATTGCATTGATTGTTACCTTTGCAATTCATATTCGTGTATTTAACAAAAATGTTGAAGAAAAAATTGCAGCAAAACGAATTACGGATAGCGAGCTGAAAAAACTTACAAAAAATGGCATGATTCTAGGAGAAACTACGGTTGTAATCTCAGTAGCCATATTATTTTTTGCTGCCTTACTTGATGTAGGAGTTTGAGAATATCTTTTAAGGAATATTTTAAAAGTAATCTTATGAACGGGCTTTTGATTGGAAGGTTTCAACCCTTTCACTTAGGACATCTTGATGCCGTGTTGTTTGGATTGGCAAGGGTGGGTGAGCTATCGATTTGTATTGGAAGCTCAAACAAGGATAATGAAAAAAAAAATCCCTTTTCTGCGGCAGAAAGAAGAGAGATGATCCTCTCATCAATTGACCCTTCAATAGTTAACCGTATCAAAATATTCAATATACCCGATGTTGATAACCACGAAAAATGGACTTTTGAAATTGATCAAATTGTACCAAAATATGATATTGTTTTTACAAATGACGAATTTACTAAGACCTTGTTTGAGAAACGCCAAATTAATGTCATTCAGGTTATGCTAAAAGATCGTGAAAAATTTTCAGGAACCAACATACGCCAGCTAATTCTGGATGATAAAAATTGGGAGGACTTGGTTCCACAAGGAACACGAAAAGTGTTGGATAAAATTAATGCCACAGATCGTCTAAAAAATCTGTAATTATAAATAAAGCCGTAAGCCAACCGGATCGGGTAATTATTTGGAATATCTTGTAATGTTGCCGGGACCAACAAACGTCCCTGAAAGAATCATGCGAGCTATGTACGTGCCAATGATTAACCATAGAAGCGATGATTTTGTAGAACTATACGTAGACTGTGTTGAAAAAACAAAAAAAGTATTCATGACAGAGGGTGAGGCTGTATGTCTTTCTGCATCTGGCACTGGTGCTGTTGAAGCTAGTGTTGTAAATCTCATAAAAAAAGGCGATAAGGTTATCCTTCCGGTGAATGGTGAGTTCAGCAGCAGACTGTCACAAATGTTAGAGTGGGCTGGCGCTAGTGTAATTAAACTTGAAACACCTCCTGGTGAAAACGCTAGTTTTGAAAATGTAAAAGAGGCATTTGATAACAACAAAGACATCAAAGCATTCTATTGCGTATGGAACGAAACTTCCACTGGAACTATGATTAACTATCTCGACAAGGTAAAGGATCTTACTTCCAGAAACGATTCCTACTATGTTGTAGATGGTGTTTCAATAGTTGGCGGTGAGGAGCTCAAGGTAGACAAATGGGGAGTTGACATTGCAATGACCGGTGCTCAAAAGGCATTTGCGGCACCACCTGGAATATCACCCATTGTTGTTAACGAAAGAACCAAAAAATACATGATTGAAAATCCTCCCTCAACAATGTACTTCAATTTACCACGTTACTTCAAATATTACGCAGAATCAAAGCACACTCCGTTTACTCCTGCAATACCATTACTTTATGCTTACAGAGAGGCAATGACCATGATTTTAGAAGAAGGACTTGACAACAGAATTAAAAGACACAGAATATGTTCTAATGCTCTATATTCTGGACTTAGTGCAATAGGATTAACTCCGTTTGCAAAAGAGGACTCTCGTTCTACAGTAGTAATTGCATTGAACTATCTTGATGGTCTAGAAGACAAAACATTTCGAGATACTTTGGCTCGGAAATTCAGAGTTCTTGTTGCCGGGGGATTTGGAAATTTGAAAGGAAAAGTGTTCAGAGTTGGCTGTATGGGCGAGGTTCAAAGATATCATGTTATGAGAACAATTTCTTCCATTGCTTCAACATTAGATATAATGGGTTACAGTGTAGATGCACAGGCAGGTCTTAAAATTGCTGAAGAGAAATTAAAAGATCTATAATACCTTACACTCATATAAGGAAATTCAAAAACGCTGTATACATTGGCTTTCAGTAAGGGTTCTTTGCTTCTGGTAGATTATACTGCCAAAGTAAAAGACACAGGAGAAGTTTTCGAAACAACTAGTGAGGAAGAGGCAAAGAAACATTCCTTGCATGAACATGACATCAAATACCAACCTAAACTAGTCTCGGTTGGAGAATCATGGATTATCAAAGGCGTGGATGAGGCGTTAGAGAAAACTTCAGTTGGTGATAAGAAAACGATAGAGGTTCCTCCTGCAAAAGGATTTGGAGAAAGGGATGCAGGTAAAGTTAGAAAGATTCCACAACGTAAACTTGGCGAAGATGCAGAAAAGGTTTCAATAGGTGATCGAATAGAGGTTGATGGCAAAAGTGGAATCGTCAGATTTATCGGAGCTGGCAGAGTTCAGATAGACTACAATCATAGATTTGCTGGTAAAACTATTCTTTATGATATCAATGTACTTAAGGAACTGAAATCAGACGAAGAAAAAACAACAGGAATTTTAAAGAGATGGATTCCAGTAAAAGACGATAAAATTTTGTTCAAGAAAACTGGAAACGTGATAGATATTACTATGCCTGAAGAAATGTTTCGTGCTGATAATTTACCAGCCGTTAAACACTTGATTCAAACTGATATTTTCAAATTTATACCTACCTTGGAAAAAATAAACTTCATAGAAACATATGTAAAAAAACAAGCAGAATCCGCAGAAAAAACTTCTAAGGCTGCAAAAACAGAATCGAAAGTGACTAAAAAAACTAAAGCACCTTAGTGCTTTTGGCAAGTGCGATAGCTTTCTTTTCAGTCATATTAACTTCATTTAATATAGTATATCTTTCTGGCCTTAATGACTGCGCAATTGTTAGCGCCTTTGCAAGTGTCCCAGGTTTTAATCCTATTTCTTTTGCGGTAGTAGGAACACCAACACCCTTCAATGTTTTTACAATTTTTTCCCAGTCTTGTCCTTGCAATTTTGCAATCATGATAGTACCAATACCACATTTTTCACCATGAAGACCTACACCTGGTTCTAATTTATCCACAGCATGGGAAAACAAATGCTCTGCACCTGAACATGGTCTGCTACTGCCAGCAATACATGATGCAACTCCAGCACTTATCAACGCCTCCACAATTTCTCGTACATTCAATCCTTTTTTTGAAAAGATAGTGGAACTTTCCATCAAAATTTTTGCACTCATCAAAGCTAAATCAGCTGAATATCTCCCATAATATTCACCAGTTTTGTCTCTACCAAGCTGCCAATCTCGTACTGCTGTAATTTTTGCTATAAGATCTCCACAACCACTGGCTAGCAATCTTTTTGGGGCTTTTTTTATTACATCTACATCAACAAAAACCCCAAGCGGAGCAGTAGCCACTAAGGAATGTGGTCTATCACCCCTAACTGAAACAAAAGGGCTTGCTATGCCATCATGTGAAGCTGATGTTGGAATGCTAACAAACGACTTGTCAATATTAAAACCAATCATTTTAGCAATATCTACAGAACGTCCACCACCAATTCCTATAACTAAATCACTTTTGTTCCGCAACACTTTCTTTTCTATTTCAATTATAGATTTTCTATCGATAGTTTTAGCTAAGTGCCAAATGTATTTAATTTTAGATGTACTAAGAGACTTTTCAATTTTTTTTTGAACTATTTTTTTAACATTGTTTCCTGAAATTAGAGATACACTCTTTGGGTCTTCTAAGGATTTTAGAAAAGCACCTATATCACTAATGTTTTTTTCGCCTACCACAATTTTACGGGGTAATTCCATCGTGTGCGATCGCATGTGTTTTTTTCGTTTTAAGCACTTCTTATTATTTGCCACTACAAAAGTTATTTAATAGGGTAAAAATAATTTGAAAACAACTCATACGAGGTATATTCTATGACTACGAATATTGAAGAAAAAATATTACATGGCACGACCACTGTAGGGATTAAGGCATCTGACGGTGTCGTATTATGCGCCGATATGCGGGCTAGTGCTGGATATTTTATTGCAAATAATAACACAATGAAAATTCAAAAGATCTATGACCATGCTGGTCTGACATTGGCGGGCGGAGTTGCGGACGCTCAAAACCTAACCGATATTTTGAGATATCATGCAAACGTACACGCTATTCAAAACAATGAGAACATTATGATAAAATCATTAGCAAGACTTTGTTCTCTTGTTTTTCATCAAAATAGGGGATATCCATTCATCGCAGACATCTTGCTTGGTGGATATGATCGTGATGGCCCAGCATTGTTTAATATTGATATGTTTGGTTCTGTAGAAAAAAAATCATATGTAACAACTGGTAGCGGTTCACCCGTTGCATATGGTGTCTTAGAAGATGAGTATCGTGATGATCTTACCATCAATGATGCGAAAGCCATCGCACTTCGTGCAGTAAAGGCTGCTATCGTAAGAAACATTGGAACCGGTGATGGGATCAACGTGGCAACGATTGATAAGAATGGATTCCAACTTTTGAACAAGGAACAAAAAAAATCCATAATCTCGCTTTAGTGATTTAATGCAAAAAAAACAACAACAGGAATTACCTACAGGGCAAAACATCATGCCAATAATACTGAAAAGTATTCCCAAAGAAGCTAACATTAACAAAATTGATTATGAGGGTCCCAGAATTGCCATTTACACAAAGACACCCAGATATTTGCTTGAAAATACCACAATAATTTCAAATCTTGTTAATGTGATAAAAAAACGAATTGTAATAAGAACGGACAAATCTATAAGAAAAAACGAAGACGATGTTAGAAAAATTATTAGCGAAAACGTGCCAAAAGATGCAAACCTACAAGCAATTTTTTTCGATACTACAACCGGCGAGGTATCAATAGAAGTAAAACGCCCATGGCTTTGTCAAAGAAATGTAGACGAGTTTAACCATGCTGAAATGACAGAAAAAACAGGCTGGAAAATACGTATTAGAAAATCTACAAACAAACAATCAAGCACAATTCAAAAGATAAACTATCAGCTTAAAGCTTCTTCGGCTGACAGAGCAAAACATCTCAAACATGTAGGCGAGCAAATTTTCAGGTCACGCCTCACTCAACAATCTGAAGTATCATTACTGACACTGGGAGGTTTTGGTCAAGTTGGCAGATCCTGCATGTTATTGACTACGTCTGACAGCAAAGTTTTGATTGATTGTGGCATAAATCCTGGCGCCCGTAATCCTAGTGAAGCGTTTCCAAGGCTTGATTGGGCTAACATAACTCTAGATGAACTTGATGCGGTTGTAATTGGTCATGCACATTTTGACCACACTGGGTTTTTGCCAGTACTCCTCAAATATGGATACAAGGGACCAATTTACTGTACGGAACCTACACTTCCTATGATGAATCTAATACAACTTGACTCAATCAAAGTTACAGCAGCCCAAGGCAAAATGCCAATATATTCGGAAAGAGATGTTTTTCAAGTTATGAGACAAACCATAACTCTTCCTTACGGCGTTGTAACAGATATTTCTCCTGACATTAAACTGGTTCTGTCGAACGCAGGACATATCCTTGGTTCGGCTACATGTCACTTTCATATTGGAAACGGTGATCATAATTTTGTATACACTGGAGACATCAAATACGGCAGAAGCATGCTTCTTGAAAGTGCTTACACAAACTATCCGCGTGTAGAAACTCTTCTTATTGAAAGTACATATGGTGCAAAGGAAGACATACAGCCAAGCAGACAGGAGGTTGAAACAGCGTTCATCTCATCAGTCAATTCAGTTCTCAAAGATGGAGGAAAAGTTCTCATTCCTATTCCTGCTGTTGGTCGTGCACAAGAACTTATGATGGTTATTGACAAATACATGAAGTCTGGGGAACTAACTGAAGCTCCAGTATTCATGGAAGGGATGATACAGGAGGCTACTTCAATACATGAGTCATTTCCCGAATATCTGGTAAGGGAACTAAAGCAGAAAATTTTGGAAACAGATGACAATCCGTTTGACTCTGAATACTTTACAAACGTAGAACACCCAAATGACAGAGATGAACCGTTACGTGAGGGGGCACCTTGTATCATAATTGCTACTTCTGGTATGCTAGAGGGTGGTCCAGTACTTGATTACTTTAGGAACATTGCACCTCACAAACAAAACAAGATACTGTTTGTTTCCTATCAGGTGAATGGAACGCTAGGAAGAAGGGTGATGGACGGTGCGAGACAGGTTTCGATTTTTGGAAAAGGGGGAAAGATAGAAGTGATTTCAATTAACTGTAGTACAGAGCGTCTGGACGGATTCAGTGGACACAGTGATTATAACCAGTTGATGTCATTTGTACAAAAACTACGACCTAAACTTAGACGTGTTCTTGTAAATCACGGCGAAAAGAGAAAATCAGAAAACCTATCCATGTCGATACGTCGGATGTACAGAGTTACATCGCATTATCCACAAATTCAGGAAGCAATTAAATTATTTTAGATCATAGTCTGGCTTCCAAATTTTTACTCTTGGTGGGGTTACAATGATTCTTTCTTCACCAAGACGCGCAATGTCAGCGTTACAATCACGGGAAATTACATACAAGTCCTCTACAACCTTTCTGAGCTTTTCAATGTCCTTTTGTGCCAGCGGTGTAACCCTGAGAATTAAGATCATGCCTTTCTTAATGTCTTCCTTAATTGAGTGAATATCACTCGGGTCTCTTATTGTAATTGCCTTTAGATAGGTAGGATTTTCCTGCTTTTGCATCATCTTCCTTCTAACCAGCTATCCAAAAAGCCTTTCTTATTTTTTTATTAATGAAGGAAATTTTTTACGCCTAAATTCTAAATTGTGTATATGAAATTTCTTCAGCACAATCTACCGAAATTTCTGTAACACCCTCATTTTTGTGGACGGTAACAACACCGGTTTCATTTTTTGGTGCATCAGAATAACGTAATGTGATTTTAGCTGAAAATTCGATGTGTTTTTCGACACCATTTCCTCTCAGCAGTGTTGTAGGTCCTACATGTTCCTTAGCTTCAAGTAAGATATCATTTGATAATGCCAGAGCATGCATTATTTCATTTTCATCCTTGTTTCTTCCAACAATTAACTTTGTATTTTGATCTAGTCTGAAGTGTCTTCCAATCTTTAACAAGTCTATGTCATTTGTTGTCGGCGTCTCAATATGTTTGAACAAGTCAATAGCTCTTAACGAGAACGCAGGATCTGTTAATAGACATCCTCCTCCAGCATTGGGCGGATCCTCGATTCCAAATTCTTTTGCCATCTTCAACTGCTCTTTTCTTGAACGGCCACGTATCATACCAAGATCTTTTCTTTTTATCAAACCATTCTTCTCTGGATCGGTAGCGGGCAATAATGCAGCTGACAACGGTCTAACAATTTTTCCTTCTAGATTAGATAACTTCTCAATTTTTTTAAGTGCAGGAGCAAACTGACTCATTGGTCTTTGTCCGAGTACTTCACCTGAAATAATAAACTCTGCACCAATTTCCTCCATGTGTTTTTTACCTGCTTCAAACATCATTGCTCTACAATCAATGCATGGATTCATACCAGATCCGAAACCATGCTTTGGGTGTTTTAACATCTCGATGTACTCGTCTCCAAGATAAACGGTTTTTAGATTAACTCCTAGATTGTCTGCCTTTTCTCTGATCTCAAAGCCACATCCTCTCCCGCAGTCAAAATCACAAAACGGAGTCTTGATCGCTACTGCTGAAACTTCAAACCCCTGTTTCTGCATGGTTTTGATAGCAAGCGTGCTATCTAGTCCACCCGATAGTAGCGCCACTATTTTCTTTTTTTCTTTGGTTTCCGCCAATACAGTTACAAAATAATCTGCATATACAAACTTTGCAACAGACATAAATTCACAAAAACACCTTTTTGAACAGTGAAAGCACGTAGAAAAAGACTGGAAAAATATTGTAATTCTGTTAACTGTGATACACTTGTTACGTTTGAGCCCGAGAACTTATTCTACCTAACTGGATTTTGGGGAGAAGCGGTTGGTATTCTTGAAAAGGGCGGACAAACTACAATCATTGCTCCGGAACTAGAAGCTGGCAGAGCAAAAGACGAGTCGATTAATTGTGATGTTATAACCTCACAACGAGGTGGACTAATCTCTACCTTGGCTTCATTAAAGAAAAAAAAAATCTGTGTTGACTGTCACAATTATTCTGTAATGCAGTCTTTGAAAAAATCTATCCCACGATTAAAGCGGTCTTCTGAACCGTTTTACAACGCTCGAATAATCAAGGATTCTGATGAAGTTCATATTTTGAAAAAGGCATCTTCCATCATAGATCAAATGTTTGAACTGTGTACACAAACCATCAAAAAAGGTAGATCGGAATCAGATCTACAGGCAATTTTGATGTCATTTGCGATTGCAAACGATATGCATGATACTGGATATAGATCAACCTTGAATCCGTTAATCATAGCTGGTGGCCCAAACGGCGCACTGCCACACGCCCAAGTTACCAAAAGAAAATTTGCAAACGGTGACATGATTGTGGTTGACTTGACACTGCGATACAAGGGATATGTTTCAGATGCAACCAGGACATTTGGGCTAGGTTCAATCTCCAAAGAGGCAAGAACAGTATATGAAATTGTTAAAGAATCACAAAGGGCTGGTCTAGCGGTTGTAAGACCGCAAAAAACCTGCAAGTCCGTAGATGAGATATGCAGAAAAATTATCGAAAAGCATCATTACGGTCCACATTTTATACATTCAACAGGTCATGGCATCGGGCTTGATGTTCATGAAAGTCCGAACATTACCAGTAAAAGTACTACAAAACTGAAAAAAGACATGGCGGTTACCGTCGAACCTGGCATTTACATACCAAACAAGTTTGGAGTTAGGATTGAGGATTCTGTAATAGTTAGGGACAGACCCATTATAATGCACAAGTTTACGAAGGATTTGGTTGTAATTTGAAAAAATTAACCAGTGTCTACTAAAGTCTCCTAAAACGATACTAACGAAATTATTTTCTACTAGATCATATTTTCAATGATGGTATTTTGGGAGACATTAGGAGACAGTAATTTTTTGGCGTAAAAGTAAAATCAAAACAAACAGTTTTGTCAAGTTTTGTCGTCTTTTTTCGCCTTAAACAAATCTTGTTATAGAAACCATGAGCAATTGGTACGATCCAGATCACCTTTCTGAAGGTACAGTGAGAGACAATCCTGGACATGAGGAGAATGATGATTGGGACTGTGAAATTGAATTAAGCTGTCACAAGACAGAAAATAGCGGTCGGGTAAGCACAGTTTTCATGCGTTACTTGCGAGATAAATATGGTCATAAGGTCGCTGATAGGACATTGAAAAGAGCGCAGAAAAGAGAACAAAGGTCTAGAGCAGAATACACTCCAACTATATCTACAAGCACACAGATGCCATCAGGCGTATTCTAGACAATCAATCTTTATTTTTTGTAAACTTAATATTTCTAGAACACAATTTCCGATTCGGCCAACTTTAACTTTAACTCGTAAATTTTCCTCGTCAGTTCACGAATTTTTTCCATTTCATATGGTCGGTTAAACTCAAGACTACGCAATTCATGTTCCATTTTATCAAGTTGCGCATGCAAGTCACTATTTGAATTTTCGTGGTCTGCCATAGAACATCTACCTAGGACTGTTATTTATACAAATCACTTTGTTTTCCTTTTGGTATGTTTTAATTTCATTTTTAATTGTTCTAGTTGTTCCTGTAAGTTTTTGATTGTATTTACCTTCAACATATCTTCCGTGCAGGAAATTTCTTGTTCATTCGTATGGCTCCATTTAGCTCTGTTACAAATTGGACACATACCAAATTTATCATTAGACAAGTTTTTCACGATCATAAAGTGCTGTGTGTTCCATCACACTTTCCAGTTTCATCGTTACTGTGTTTGCATCCGCAAAATGCAATGAAGCCGTCTTCGGTAGCTTTGAAAATTCTTGGTCCAAGACCCGAACCCGCATGAGAACCATCACATAGTGGCTGGTTTTGGGATTTTCCACACATGCATACATGATATTCTTTTCCTGCCTCAACTTGCATAGGATATGGTTTTTTCTGTGGTATTTCTGGTTCAGTCATAATTTTTCTGAAAACATCTTCCTTGTAAGTGTATCATTATGATTTTGTTTGTTTGCGCGAGCACTCAATGCAAAATTCCCCAACCTCAAAAACATAAAGTAGTTTTTGACACGCTTTGCATCTTCTCTCTGATCTGGTTTTGTCGTATCCGTATGGCATGACGATGACTACCAGTAATTTCCCTTGTCAGAACAGTCCAAATGTGCACCACAATTTTTACAGAGCAAATGACAAGGTTGCATAAATGACATTACTTCGTTGCATCTGGGGCATTTTGTTTTCTCTGGCATGATTATCATTGTATGGTTATGTTTTAAGATTTTTTGTGAACTAATGTCCAAACGTTAATTAGTAGTCTGGAGATTTTTTTGAATACTTGGCAACATTCAAGCTAACACTGTCAGATAAGAAAGGAAGATCAACTTCTAAGGAACTAAAAGATAATGACGCTAATCCTTTGCTTGGGTTGCGGGTAGGTCAAGAAACTGATGCTTCGATTGTGGGACTGCAAGGAAAGATCGTGATTACTGGTGGCAGTGACAAGTCAGGTGTTCCTATGCGAGCAGACGTACATGGAATGCCGAGAAAGCGTATCTTGATACCAAAAGGAGTTGGTTTGCAAGATGCGGAAAAAGGTCTACGAAAGCGAAAGCTGATCAGAGGAAATACAATTTCTGAAGAAATTTATCAAGTTAACTGTAGATATGATGGCGAACTTCAGGTAGAGGAACCAAAGAAAGAAGCTCCAAAGAAAGAAGCTCCAAAGAAAGAAGCTCCAAAGAAAG
>DTTB01000035.1 GCA_012964965.1 Candidatus Nitrosopelagicus sp. | reverse complement strand
CCATCAACATCAGTAATTACCAATTTAATTTTTTTACATTTTTGCAATATTTTTTTTGATACCATACTCTTTCAATTTAATTTAATAATTTTTTTATGTGTTGCTGATTTTTTCATTGCTAGTGCTATATTCAAAGTTTTAATTCCATCATCTAAACTATTAACCGTCTTTTTCCTACTTTTTACACATTTTATGAAATGTTTAATCTCGTCTATGTACATTTGGTTTCTTTCATAATTTTTTAATTTTAAAATACTTACCCATCTCTTTTTTCTATTATTGTATAATTTAACCTCATTATTTATTGAATCCCAAAAAATTATTCCATTTGTACCTTTAATTTTACATTTTCTGTATTCTGGTCCTTGGAAAAAGTCCAAATGAAGTTCAGCAGTAATTTTATCTTTAAATTGAATAATACTAGCGGAATAATCTTCAACAGATATATCCAAATTACTATATTTTCCCGAGATAGAAAAAAGTGATTTTGGATTTCCAAAAATCCAATATAGATAATCTACATCATGAATCTGTGTTAGAATAATCCCACCACCTAATTTCTTTTTTCCCGCATATCCTTTTTTGTAATCCTCAGATGGATGCCAATCTGGAAGGTAAGAGCCATTTTCAGCTTGGATTGAAATTATTCTGCCAATTTTTTTCTGTTTCACTAGTTGGCGAATTTTATTAACGCATTCATGAAATCTAAGATGATAACCCATCTGTACAATCAGTTTGTTTCTTTTAACAAGATTTTTCAAAACCATTACATCTTTCATTGAATTTGAAAGAGGTTTTTCTATGAATAGATCAAGTTTCTCTCTTGCCAATTTTATAGCGGTTTGCATATGATATGCGGTTTCATTGGTTATGAACCCGATATCTGGTTTTTCTAAAAGGCACTTAGATAGGGAATCAAAAATTTTTACGCGTTTTTTATCTAACGAAGTTAAGTTCTTTCGTTTAGTGCAGATTACAATTTGAGATTTCGTATTAGAAAGAAGATTTCTAACATGTCTTTTTCCTATTGAACCGTATCCCACAACTAAAACTTTCAAACATTTGACTAAAATGAGCATAATAGATAGAACTTACTATCACATGTTTTGAAACTAAGCAAATAAAATTATTTGATAATAGTAAGGGCCCGAAGGGATTCGAACCCTTGACCTGGTGGTCCGAAGCCACCCGCACTATCCAGGCTATGCAACGGGTCCAAACAAATAAGATTTTAACTGGTCTAAATATTTGTCTAAGTGTTTGAAAGTTTCAAAAAAAGTCTTAGGCGTTGAATATGCTATACGTGATGTAGTTTCAGCTGCTAAGGATTTAGAAAATGAGGGAAAAATAATTGACTATCTAAACATTGGGGATCCAGTCCAGTACGGTTTTCAACCACCGGACAATGTAAAGCAAGCTCTAATCGATGCTGTAAAAAATGGTAATAATTATTATTCTCCGTCTGAGGGAATTCCAGAATTACGGGAAGCAATAGCACAAAAAGAAAATTCAAAAGGTCTGTCAATTGGCAAAGAGGATGTTTTAGTTACAAACGGCATCTCAGAAGGATTGGACATGGTGATATCTTCCATTATTGAGGATGGTGATGAGGTTTTACTTCCCGGTCCTTATTATCCACCTTATGCATCATATGTTAGACTGCATGGTGGAATACCCGTAGAGTTTGCAGTGGATCTGGAAAACTCAACTCCCGATATTGATGACATAAGAGCAAAAATTACACCAAAGACAGTTGCTATCTGCCTTATCAGTCCCAATAACCCAACAGGGGCTGTATTTGAACAAAACTCGCTCAAAAAATTAATCGATATTGCAAATGAGCATGATTTGTACATTGTATGTGATGAGATTTATGATCAGATTGTATTTGATGAAAAATTTGTTGGTATCGGGAAAGTTGCTGGTGACTCTCCTGTCATCATACTCAATGGATTTTCTAAAGTACACTTGATGTCAGGTTGGAGAATAGGCTACATTGCGTTCAACAATTCACCACAACTAGAATTGATTAGAGAAAACCTGCCGAAATTGTCTCGTGTTCGAATATCATCAAACCACCCAGTACAGTATGCTGCGTTAGAATCGCTACAAGGTCCGCAAGGGTACATATCTGAATTTGTGTCTGAACTGAAAAAACATAGAGATTTTGTTGTAAAGCGACTTAATGAGATGCCAGGAATTTCATGTACCAATCCAAAAGGGGCATTTTATGCATTTCCAAAAATTGAAAACAACCCGTACAAATCAGATAAAGAATTTGTACTGGAATTATTAAGGCAGAAAAATGTTCTAACAGTTCACGGCTCTGGTTTTGGAACCAAATATGGAAGTGGTCATTTCAGATTGGTATTTCTTCCACATATGGAAATGTTGGAATCTGCAATGAATAAAATAGAAGATTTTGTACGTTAATACTCCCAAACTGAATATTTTTTTGGCCTAATCTCAATAATACAATCAGTTTCGTCTAAGAGTTCTTTTGCAGATTTGTTGCTTAATGTCTTGAAATAACGTAAAAGAATTCTTTTTTCTATTTTTGATACCTCATTTTTTCCTCTGATTAGTTTGGCATTTCCTTGTCCCATTACACCAAAAATATATGGAGAATTTATTCCAGTGTCTACGCAGAAACTAACTTTACTGTTATTTTTGATGTTTTTTGCTTTTTCAGTTTTTGAATTTGTTCCAATATAGAGTTTTTTTGAGTCGAACAAATACCAAACTGGGACAACATGCGGATTACCCTTCTTATCCAAAGTTGCAAGATGCAATATTTTCTGCTTTTTTAAAAATTCATCGCGCTTTGACATTTGGTTTCTTATACCCCCATACTATCATAAACAATCCAAAAGCAATTGAGCCTAATGAAACTTTTTGAGCATTAACATTTGAATCAAAAAAAAACTGAACTACAAAATCAGGACTCCAAATAATAATATCTCTAACTAATGTTACCGTTGCAACAACTAAAAATAAAACACCCATGGCTGTTAACCAATTTCTTCCACGGCGAGGATATTCTTCACTCATAACTATTTTTTCTATTTGAATAATTTAAACAAGTTTAATTCCCGGATTTTTCATTTTATTTCTGATCATTGCATTTAGGAGCAATGGGGTTGACATTTCAACAAGATATGCCAAT
>DTTB01000034.1 GCA_012964965.1 Candidatus Nitrosopelagicus sp. | reverse complement strand
GTTCCGTCAGCGTTGATTCTCAGGATCTTTCCAGCAAGCGAGTCTATCTTTTGCGATAGGTTTGCGTTTGTCGAATCGCCAGTTGTTATGTAAATTTTTTCATCTGGACCAAACTTTATTCTGCCACCGTCATGCCATACAGCTCCGGGAATCTTATCGATTAGGGTTTGCTCATCTGTCAGCTGATTGTTGCTAACTGTATATCTGACAACCTTGTTATGATGCAGCTCAAAGTCAAAATACGTTTGATAGAGATACAAAAAATTATTTTTCTCAAACTCCGGATCCAGTGCCAGCCCTAACAGGCCGCCCTCTGACGTGTGGCTTGCTGGAAACGTTGCAACTAACTCCATGGATTCATTTTCAATAACCCATAGATTGCCGTCCCTTTCCGTAAAAAAGATCCTTCCATCAGGCGCAAAAACAAGCTCCCAAGGTATCTTCAGATTGTCTGCTACTGTCTCTACCTTAACTTCAGCGAGTGCAGCATCTGCATGAAAAAACAGGCAGATAATCGGTAAAAATAAAACAATAATTTTTTTCAATCCAGTCCAGCTATCTAGGAACTTTCCCTTAACAATTTGTAAAGCGCATTTACGATTGATGCGGCGCAAGAGCTTCCACCCTTCCTGCCAACATTGGTGATAAATGGCACATCAGACGTCTGTAATTTTTCTTTAGATTCTGCCGCAGCAACAAAACCAACGGGAATTCCAACAACTAACGCAGGTTTTGTTACTTTCTCGCTAATCATTTGAATGATTTCAAGCAACGCAGTTGGAGCATTGCCTATGGCAACAATTCCTCCGTTCATTTCGGAAGCTACCACTCTCATGGACATCTGTGCCCTAGTTTTGTTCTCTTTCTTTGCTTGTTCAGCTAGATCGGGATCCGAGATGTTACAAATCAATTTGTTCCCAAAATCTTTTGGGTTTTGCTTGTTCAGTCCTCCAATCACGCCGTTCACATCTACAACGATACTGTGACCTTCTTTCAGTGCATTAATGCCATTCGTGACCGCATCCTTGTGGAAAACAATCTTGTTTTCTCCAGCAAAGTCAAAGTCGGCAGTAGCGTGTATTACCCGTCTTACTATGGGCCATTCAAGCTTATCATATTGATGAGGACCTACCTCGTCATCAATGATTCGCATGCTTTCGTCCTCGATACTCTGTCCTTTCCTAGTTAGCATCCTCTACCTCTCTTGCTCTTTCTAAAACCAAGTTTATCATTTTTTCATCAGTTCCAATATGCCTCGTTATTATCACTTTTTGCAGGTTTGCCTTCTCCAATGCTGGATTCAGGTCTTCATATATGTCACGTTTTACATGCGCGCCCTCGTGTAGAAAATAAAATACAACCACAAGCACTTCAGGATTATCATTTTTGCATTTTAGAATTCCCTGTTCAATGTTTGGCTCCTCAATTTCCAAAAAGCAGGAACTTACGTTCCTGTATCCTGACTTTATCCCATCAACAATATATTCCATAGAACGTTTAGCATTTGGATCCTTGCTTCCATGTCCGATAATTAGTATGTCAACTGCATCTGCGGGAATGTTAACAGAATTTTCACTTAATGTAGATGTTATTCTGTTGTGGACAAGTTCAATCATGGTTTTGTGCATGCTCATAGGTTTTGTTATTCGAAATTTTACACTCGTTTTTTCTTGAAATCCAATTGATTCGTTTACGGCTGCCTTGATCTTTTTCCCAGGATAAAGGAAGTAAGGAACAATAGTCAGCTCATCGATGTCATGAGTAAGGCTTTGGTTAATTCCTTCCTCAATAAATGGCGGTATAACTTCCAAAAAGCAATAGTTAGAAAATTCATAATTTCCCTTCTCCTTTATTTTTCTGCAGATAACCTCTAATTCTTGTCTTACCTCCTTTTCTCTACTTCCCCTGTCTATCAGCAACAGTCCGCGTTTCATTCTTGAATCCTCGCTATAGCTATTGTCAAATCTGGCGGAAATTTTTGTTTTTCAACAATCAAAATTCCACCTGATGACTTTATTGCAGCTGCCTCGGACACACTAGCTGTTCCCTCATAACCCTCAACCATTTTAGACGGATTGGGAGTTATGATAGTTGCTAGATCAACTCTATCAAAAAGTTCTAGCGGAATGTTCATTTCTTCTGCCAATTCATTTAGCCCTACAACATCTTTTTCCTTTTTAATAGATACAAACCTAGCTATTGATTTTTTGCTTAGATTGAATTTTTTTAAGGATTCATCAAGTCCCTGCATGATTTTGTCCTTTGCCGTGTCCCAATGCAGACCTATTCCCACAACCAGACTGGGTGGTCTGTAAATAACTGCGTTTTCTAGAATTTCATTATCATTAATCAGCTCATCCGAGATAATTAAGCAACCCTTAGACTGTGACTTTTTTAATCCATCAAGGCTTGAATAAGTTGAAACATTTTCTGGTAGCTTGTTCTGCCACCAATTCTTTGCACCACAGTTTTGATACACGCCAATTTTTTCTGCATTTACCATAAACGCGCTGACCTTAGTTACATTAGAGTCATCATCTATCTTCCAGCCCAAATCTTTTCCAACAAGATCTACTGCGATGGTTTTGTTTACATCTGCAGCCGTTGTTATTACAGGTGTTGCACCAAGTTGCTCTGCAATCTCATTTGTCAGCTGGTTTGCTCCACCAAGATGTCCAGAAAGTGCACTTATGACAAATTGTGCTTGGTCATCAATGACTATGACTGCAGGATCGGTTTTCTTGTCTTTCAAATGCGGCGAGATTAACCTAACAACGGCACCAAGTGAAAATAAGCAAACTAATGCATCATTTGATTTGAATAATTCCGTAATTTTCGTCGTTGTGTTGTCGGCATACCAGTTAATTTTTTTGTTATCATCAGAGAACTTATCTGGCGCAAATACCTCCCAGGACGGGAACTTTTCCTTCAGTTCCTTGGCCATTTTTACGCCATTTTTTGTGATGGCTATGACTGCTATTCTTTCCATGCGTTGGTTGTTTGTTGGTTTAATAAAATCTCTTACTGCTTGGATGGCTCGCCAAAACATTCCCGTCAAAGTCAAACAGTATGATTTCGATGCTGGTTTTGCTTTCCGAATGGTTTATCATTTGTTTGTAAACTTCTGAACAGACCTCATCAAAAAATCCCTTTGTGTTGTTTTCAAGAACAATTTCTTGTACATTTCTGGCAGTATTTGCATTTTTTATTTTCTGGATTATGTTTTCTTCTGCCTTGCATTTTTTTGCCAGTTCCGCGAGAAATTCCATGTTAACCTTGGAGCCCTTTACATGCGTCTGTTTGACGCCGGTTGCCATCTTTGCAAATTTTCCGATAAACCCACCGACATACGCTTTCTTGATGCCCTTCTTTGCACATTGGGAAATTGCATATCCAGAAAAATCTCCCATCTGTATGAATGAGTGTTCCGGAAGTTCAAGGATCTTCCTTGCATAGTCTTCACTTCTCCCCCCGGTTGTCAAGATAACTGTATCATCCCCCATTGAAACCACAACGTCAATTTGTTGCCGGATAGCTGCAGCAAATGAAGCAGTAGAATATGGTATTACAATTCCACTTGTTCCTAGGATTGATATCCCGTCTACGATTCCAATTCTGGGATTGTCGGTCTTTGGTCCCAGCTCCTTTCCTTTTGGAACTGATATTACTACCTTAATTCCATTTTTTTCTAGAATTTTTTTACCGGTTAGAGTCAAATTTTCCGTGATCATTTTTCTCGGTATGGGATTTATTGCAGCTTGACCAATCTCTAGGCCTATGCCAGGTTTTGTTACCCTGCCTACTCCTTCTCCGCCATCAATTTCAATAGAGTTTGGTTTTGTTGTTAGTTCCAAGTCGACAACTATTTCAGCACCATGTGTCACGTCAGGATCGTCACCACCATCCTTGATCACTGAGCAACGTGCCTTGTTTTTATCAAACTTACAACTGTTGATATTAATTTTTATTCTGTCTTTTTTTGGAAGCAAAACATCAACCGATTCAATTTTTTTTTGATTAATAATTGATAAAATTGCAGCCATTGAGGCAGCCGTAGCGCTAGTACCAGTTGTAAATCCGGTTCTCAGCTTGCCCTTGGGTTTTTCTTGCACGTCCACAATGAATGACGAATGATATCCTTAAAATCAATTGTTGTGTGATTTTTTTATGTCAAACTTATCTGCAAGAATTGCAATTACGGGAGCTAATAGTTTTGTGGGCAAAAGTCTGAGAAAACTTCTTTACAAAAACAAAGTTAACGTTTTGGGAATTTCGAGAAAAAACTTTGGTAAGTATTCTACTGAAACAAAAGTCCAGTCTAAAAATCTCCAAGAACATCAACTACAAAGTAAATTGAAAAATTATGACGTTCTGGTACACCTTATAGGCATAGGTAGAGAAACGCCAAAGTCTACTTTTAAAGAAATTAATGTTAATCTAACAAAAAATGTAATCAAGACATGCAAAAACACTGGCATTAAAAAAATCATCTACATAAGCGGTCTTGGTGTTTCTAAAAACAGCACATCAAGTTATTTTGCCTCAAAATACAAGGCTGAACGGGAAATAATCAATTCCGGTCTAGATTACACCATATTTCGCGCTTCTTACATTATAGGAAAGACAGATCATCTCACCAAATCCCTTTCAAAACAGATGAAGAAAGGCACAATAATTATTCCAGGTTCTGGCAAATATCGATTACAACCAATATTTGTAGAAGATGTTGCGAAGATCATACTGGAGGCGATTCTTGAGAAAAAATTTTCTAACAAAATTTTAGATCTGGCAGGTCCTAGAAAGATAAGTTTTGAAGATTTTGTAAAGCTTTTTTCTAAAAATATGAAAGTGAAATTTAAAAAAATAAACCTAGAGGACGCATACGATAATGGTATATACAGTTCGGAATCTCTGGACATACTGATTGGAGATTATACGTCTGATGTGAAACACCTTCAAAAATTAACCAATGTTAAGCTAACATCAGTTGAAAAATTTTTACAGACCAGCAGCCTTTCTTAGTTCTTCAACCTTGTCGGTATTTTCCCATTTAAACTCTGGTTCGTTTCTGCCAAAATGACCATAACCTGCAGTTTTTTTGTAAATTGGTCTCTTTAGGTCTAGATGAGAAATAATTGAGGCGGGCTTCATGTCAAAATGTGAGTTTAGAATTTTCTCAATCTTCTCTTCAGGTATTTTGTTGGTTTCAAATGTGTTAACCATCAATGATAACGGTTGGCAAACTCCAATGGCATAGGCAATCTGTACCTCGCATCTGTCCGCAAGACCTGCTGCCACTAGATTTTTTGCAACATATCTACACATGTAGCATGCTGATCTATCTACCTTTGATGGGTCCTTTCCTGAAAATGCACCACCACCATGCCTTCCCATTCCGCCATAGGAATCAACAATGATTTTCCTACCGGTAAGTCCAGCATCGCCATGCGGTCCACCAATTTCAAATTTTCCAGTTGGATTTACATGAATTACAATGTCATCACGCCACCATTTTCCACAAACAGGTTTTATCACCTTGTCAATAATCTGTTTTCTAATTTCCCCACTTGAAATTTTAGGGTCATGCTGTGTTGAAATTACAACAGTTTCAACTCTTACTGGCTTATCATCTACATATGTAACAGAAACTTGAGATTTACCATCAGGTCTAACCCACGCTAACTCTTTTGATTTTCTAACATCTGCAAGTTTTTTTGTAAGCTTATGGGCTAGTGTTATTGGTAATGGCATAAACTCATCAGTTTCGTTTGTCGCATATCCAAACATCAAGCCTTGGTCTCCCGCACCTTGTTCCTTTTGCTCCGATGCTGTTACACCTTGAGAAATGTTTGGGCTCTGTGGGTCTATCCTTACAATAACTTGACAGGTTTTTGCGTCAAACTTCAAAGCAGGATCATCATAACCAATTTCTGCAATTGTGTCCCTGACAACTTTCTCAATGTCAAATTTGCCTTTTGATGTGACCTCTCCCGCAACTGTGACAAAATCAGTTGATACAAGGGTCTCAACTGCAACTCTTGAATCTGGATCCTGCCTGAGAAATTCATCTAATATTGCATCAGAAATGTGGTCACAGACCTTATCGGGATGTCCTTCAGTTACGGATTCTGAGGTGAAAATATAGTTCTTTGACATTTGAAACTACGCTTTATAATTCATTTTCTAATTTAATGAATAACACGTTATTTCCGCGCAAAATCACTCTTCCAAACTTTTCAGTGACCTTTCCATCTTTTAGCTCTTCGGCATCAGTCATTATCAAATTCATATAAGAATCAACATTAACCATCCTTCCCTTGTATTCAATATCATTTTTCAATCTAACAATCACGTTTTTCTTCGTGTTTTTTTGTAATGTTGTTAATGGTCGTTTTGCAATCGTTTGTGACACTTGTTATTCACTTAATGCAGTTTGCTTCGGTTACTATAATTAAAGCCTTGCCTATTGAATTATTTAGGAAAAACACTTTAGTTTTTGTGTAAACAAAGCATGTTCGAAACTGGATTAAAAAAATTGGATCAATTCCTTGGTGGTGGAATAAAGGAAGGATTGATTACTGATATTTCTGGACAAAACTCTACTGGAAAAACACAATTAGCATTTCAAATTTGTATTAGTGCTTTAAAAAATGGAAAAGAGATTCTTTTTCAAGACACAACTGGTGAATTTAGACCGGAAAGATTAGTTGAAATGTTAAAGATACGGAAATTAGATCCCATACTACTTGACAAAATTAAGATAGGACGAATTACCAACAGTGTTCAACAATCAAAGTATTTATCAAAAATAGCTACCAACGACTTTTCCTTGATTGTGATAGATAATGCAACTGACCTGTTCTCATTTGAATATTCAAAAAAAGAACAGTCCTTTGAAAAGCATCTAGCATTTATGAAATACATGCAAAATTTAGCCAGTATTGCTATAAACACCAAAATTCCAATAGTTGTTACCAATATTGTTAGATCATTTAACGAGCATGAGGAGGAAAACTTGGAAAAATCAATTGGTATGTTTACACATATCAAGATTAGACTTAAAAAAAACGCCAACGGTTTTCAATGTCAGGTAGTTTCTCCGTTTATTAACAAAAAATTTCAATATAACATAACTTCTAGTGGTCTTACTGATGGATCTTAATATATTTAATACTGTTAAAACCAATATCCATAATGGCTGGGTTCTTTGATTATATTCCTATTGTTGTACCCATTTTATTTGCTATAGGAATTGTATGCGTGATTGTTTATGAGCGAACTAGAACAAAAAATATTGAAGAATCCTCCAACTGAAAATTTTTTTGAGGAAAAATTTCGTTCGTTAGGATTTGAACAGTTAACCGAGATACAGAAAAGCGCATTACAAGTAATTTATCAAAAGAAAGACTCGTTGATTGTTGCGCCAACCGGTTCTGGTAAAACAGAGTGTGCAGTAATTCCAATTTTTTCACAGATAAAAAAAACAAAAAAGCAGGGAAAGATCAAATCACTTTACATTACGCCACTAAGGTCACTCAACAGAGACATTTTTAGAAGAATAATCAAATATGCTGAGCTGGAGGATCTAACAATCCAGATCAGACATGGCGATACACCCCAATCAGTCAGAAAAAAAATCTCAGACTCACCACCCGATGTGCTGATTACGACGCCAGAAACTCTTGTCATTCTTCTTGCTCAACAGAAGATGTTAACGGCACTTTCTGAACTAGAATGGATAATAATTGATGAGGTACACGAACTTTTGGCAAGTGAAAGGGGCTCCCAACTATCATTAAGCTTAGAAAGATTACAACTAAACTCAAACCAGAAAATTATACGAACGGGTTTGTCTGCTACGATTGGAAATACAGATGATGCCGCACAATTCCTTGTCGGTACAAAGAAGCCCTGCAAGATAATCAAGGATGAATCAGTTAGAAAATATGAGGTCGAAGTAAAATTTGTGGGAGGTTCAATCTCAGAGGTTGCAGATTCAATTATTGAATATGTGGAAAAACTAAACCTAAATTCACCAATTCTTTTGTTTACCAACACCAGAGGTGAATCTGAATTTTTAGCTTCTATACTAAGAGACAAGACCATGATGAATATTGAACTGCATCACGGCTCATTATCAAAACAAGTTAGGGAAGAAACCGAGGGCATACTTCGTAGCGGAAATCGTGGTATAGTTGTTTGTACTTCTTCCCTCGAACTAGGATTGGATATTGGCTCAGTAGAACTGGTAATTCATTATGGCTCACCACGCCAGGCAACAAAACTTATTCAGAGAATAGGAAGAAGCAGACATTCAAGAAATTCTTCTGCCAGAGGATTAATTATTACAAATAATCCTGATGATGAATTTGAAGCTAAAGCGATCCTTGATCGAATAAAAAACAGCTCAATAGAGGAACAAAAAATTCATGACAACTCTCTTGATGTTCTTGCCCACCATTTAGTAGGCTTATCATTTCAGATTGGTGAGGTTTCTATTGATTTTGCATACAAAACAATCAGGCAAGCATATCCGTTTAGAAACTTAACATTGGATGAATTTTGTGATGTTTTAGAAATTTTTGATAGCATCTACATTTTGTATTTTGATAAGGAAAAAATGAAATTTTGGAAAAAAAGAAATTCATTTAGATATTTTTATGAGAACCTTTCAACGATCCCAGACATTTTAAAATTTAAAGTATTTGATTCAGTAGGGAAGAAGATCATAGGTTCACTAGATCAACGATTCGTAGGGGATTATGGCGATCAAGGAAACATCTTTGTTCTTCGTGGGATGCAATGGAGAATTTTAAACATTGATGAAAAAGCTTTGCAAGTTAACGTTGAACCTATTAGTGGTGGGGGAAGAAAGGTACCTTATTGGGAAGGAGAAAGTATTCCAGTAGATTATGACACTGCGCAAAAGGTTGGACTGTTCAGAGCTAAAGTAAAACATGGTTCATTATCAGTTCTTAACAAAACAATTTCAGAGCTAAATTTTAACGTCATACCTGACGAGAAAACTATTGTAATCGAGTCAGTAAGGACAGACGGTACAGTTATTATTCATGCATGTTTTGGTACAAAAATTAATGCGACTTTAGCAACTATGCTTTCTTCTCTCCTATCATCTACTCTTGGATATATTGTAGAGTCAAGATCAGATGCTTATAGGATTGTTTTAACTTCTAACGCAAGAATTCACAAAAAGATATTCGTTGAAACTTTAATGGAAAAATTTGATTTGTCAAATGTTGTATCTGCATCCCTTACCGGGACACATAATGTTAATTGGAGGACATGGTGTGTTGCAAAAAAATTTGGCGTGGTTGGTCGTGGTGCCATTTATGATAGAAAAACAGGTCATTTTCTTTACGAGCGTTATCAAAACACACCAATTGTAAGGGAAGCATTACGAGAATTGTTTCACGACAAGTTTGATCTGCCAGGCACAGATCGTATTTTGACTAGGATCAAGAATAATGAAATTCAAATTGAGTGGATAAACGCTGATGGATTTTCAAAATTGGCAGAACCTCTACTAGATCATACCACAAAATACTATTCTTCCCCAGCTAGTATTGATAAGGCAATTCTTGATTTGGTAAAAAAGCGATTATTGAAAACCAAACACCGTCTAATCTGTGCCCGTTGTGGAAAGTGGCAACTGGCCACAATAACGGAAGAAGTTAAGGAAAATTTATTTTGTAAATACTGCAAAGGAAGGCAAATTACAACTACTTTTTACTCTAATCATGATTTGGTAAAAATTATTCAGAAAAAACATAATCATAAAAAACTTTCAACTGAGGAAAATCATCAATTTAAACGAGCATGGAAAATTGCTTCACTAATTGAAACTTTTGGAAAGAAAGCAGTAATTGTTTTGTCAGGTTATGGAATAGGTGCAGATACTGGTGCAAGGATTTTACGAAACATGATTGATGAAGATCTTATGTATAAGCAAATTTATGAAGCTGAAAGACAGTATGTCATGACAAGGGGATTCTGGGACTCTTAATTCTTTTTTGTAACTGTTGAAAATCGCGTTAAAAATAATTCAGTTCTTCCCTCAAGTCCAACCTTTGCGTTAACGGGTGTAACAGAAATTACCTCGCCAACGGAAAATCCATCTAAAAGTGTTGCTTGGTTTCTCCATCCTTTTATCCAGATCTGACCGCTATCATCTTCAACAAACATTTCTGCCAGCATGATTGTTTCTCCAGTTTTTGTTTGCACTTCTCGCTTTTCAGACGCCTTCAAAATTATCGCTTCAACACAATAATCATTACCTGATTTAATCTCAGAAATTTTAGTTCTTAGATCAGATAATGTTGGAATTGAATTATTATCATCAATTTTTCTTACAAATGATTCACTATCTATTGTTAGGGAATTACCAAAAACCTTTGATGGCATGCATTCTATAACATCACCATTATTAACAGAATCTAGCATGTTTGAAGAATCGGACATGTATACTAGATTTTTTTTACTGTCTACACCTATTGCAGAAGTTCTTTCTTTTTCATTTCTGTTAATTGTAGCAATACGTACAATAACAGGCTCTGCTTCTTTTCCACCGTCAATTTTAACCATTGTTGCATCGTTTCCATGAATTTCAAGACCCTGGTTTCCTGTTTTTGTTCTGACACCCAAAAGCATTACTTTTGCATCTTGAGAAACAACTTTTGGTAAAAGTGATTCGTCCTTTCCCCATAATACAACTCTTGTTACAGCGTTGTCTTTACCTTTCAATCTCATTCTAAGCGCTTTTCCTGGTTCACCACGCCGGTTTGTAAACTCTAACGTGCTTATGCCTCCATCTATTTTACCTGAAACAACCAGATCATTTTGGTTTTCCTTAATTTCACTAGAGTCAATAGTCAGAGCTTCTATTGACCGTATTTCACTTTCTTGGTTGGTTTTATCAATCTCAGAACCTGAGCCAACATTAATTGTCGGGCTTCCGTTTAGATCTGATTTTATATAAGCCTTAATTATTTTTATCAAATCGCCGGGTTTCAGTTTTTCAATTCCAGGAAGATTGGCTTTTTCATCCCAAAGCTTTACACTGACAGTAGAATCATTATCATAAATTGTCATGGTTCTTAGCAAGAAGGGAGAACCATCCTTTCTAGAAAACTGCTTCGCAGGTGAAATATTTAGTACTCTACTTTTAACTGATACATCCTTGGCGCCTATAGAAAGGTCCTTCAGATCAACTTCAGCCTTTAAGGTCTGTGTTAATGTTATTTCCAGGTCCTCAGCGATAAGAAAAAGAGCTCCCTGATCTGTCAGATAACCTGGACCTATCTTTTCCTTCTTTTGTCTGACCCTATCCAGAATATCTTCTCTAGTGAATTCAGGTTTTTGATTTAGAATGTTATCTAATAATTTATCAAACTCTGACAACATACTCCCCATAATTTTATTTTTTTATCTCTTATTAACATTTAAGGAGTCTAGGATTTTTAAGATGCATGAAATCAATTCTTGCGCGATCTCTTTTCAAATCATATGATGGAATAAATGCAGTAGATGGTATAGATCTTGATGTCGATGAGGGACAAATTTTTGGTTTTTTAGGACCAAATGGAGCAGGAAAATCAACTGTAATTAAGATGCTGACTACATTGATCCAGCCAACCAGCGGCGAAATTTCGGTTCTAGGAATTGATGCTATAAAGGAATCATTGAGTATAAGAAAAAAAATTGGTGTAGTTTTACAGCAACCAAGTTATGAACCAACACTCTCAGTGGAAAAATCTCTGGAAAAATATGGAATGATGTGGAACCTTGACAAAAAAACTAGAAGGGATAGAACAGAAGAACTTCTTACTACATTTAATCTAGTTGAAATTAGAAAGAAAAAAAATGAAGACTTGTCTATAGGTCAGCGCCGAAGAGTCCAAGTTGCACGTGAGTTCATGCACGATATGGATTTGTTATTCTTAGATGAACCTACTGTAGGACTAGATCCAACCGCTAGACGACAATTATTAGATTTTTTAAAAATTAAAGTAAAGGAAAATAACCTAACAATATTTTATACCACACACGTCCTAACCGAGGCAGAATATCTCTGTGATAGCATTGCAATCATTAACAAAGGTAGGATAATTACTGTTGACTCTCCAAATGAACTTAAAAATAGATTTGGTCGTGAAAAAACAATCAAGATTCATGTTTCCTCTAATATTGAAACATTAGGAAGTCTTTTAGAAAGCATTCAGGACTGCAAAATTGAGTTTAATACAGGTGCAACAATCACAATACAGTCTACTAATTCTGAACTTGTTTTAATGAATGTTCTCAAAATTTTAAATCAAAACAATATATCTATAGATGATTTGTCTGCTATACCAACAAATCTTGAAGAAATATTTCTCAAAGTTGTGAGCGATTCTAATGCACCCGATAATTAGATTAGTTAATAGAAACATTACGATTTCAATTAACCCAGGTTTTTTAATCTGGCAGGTAATTTTTCCTTTGATTTGGATTTTTGTAGCTGGTTTTGCGTACACTGCACTGATAGATGAAGTATCTTTTGGAACTAAGGCTCTAAGCTATCCAGCATTCTTAGCTTCTGGAATGATCGGTTTTAACATTATGAATAGCACTCTCATTTCTGGAATTATAATTTGGAATGATAGACGACATGGGATGTTTGAACAAATAATGTCAGGTCCATTTACAAGATCAAATTACATACTTAGCAATATCACCACAATTGCAATAGTAGGTTTAGTCAGTGCCACATTAATTG
>DTTB01000033.1 GCA_012964965.1 Candidatus Nitrosopelagicus sp. | reverse complement strand
TTTTCTGTTCCACAAATGTATGCGAGGACAGATAATTTTCTACCTTGTTCCTTAGCAGTCTGAATAGCTTTCTTTATGGTTTCTGCATGAAATGCCATAGTATTTTTTGCAGCGTTAATACCACATATTATATCAATGATTATTACACCCACATTTGGATCGTTAGCATCCTCAAGAATTCTATTCTTCCTCAATAATGGATCGATGATGGGATGTGGCCTTGCAGAAGTAAATTCCTCCTCACCAAAATCAATTAAAGTATTTTCTTTACTGGGAACATTCCCCTTAATAGAATATGTATCATCTGAGCTAAGGTTAGAGTATACTTTTCCTATCATTTGTTCCAAAATTATTTTGGATTCATAGCAAAGAGTACCGCCCGCAAAAAACCCCCTGACAAATTTTTGCTCTTCGTTTAAATCATTGGAAAGTGATTCAGCTAGCTTAATTGATTCGTTAACTTGGTTTTCAACAATAGCTGTAATTTTTTTGTAAGCGTCATCATTTAGATATTTCAGAATTTTTAGCACAGATATCTGAATTGATTTGGAAAATTTTATTTTATCAGAATCTTCACGATTTTCATTATCACCAACCAAACAAAGAACATAATTTTTCTTTGAAAAATTGTTTATTTTGTCTATGATTTTATTTCTGACATCATCGTCAACAGGTTTTGAAACAAGCAGAACAGCTTTAGTATTTGGATCATTTTCAAAAATTTCCATAGTTTTCATAGTCATCATTCCACCAATATCATTCCGTAAGTCTCTTCCACCAACTCCTATTGCATGAGATATACCCTCACCAAACAAATCTAGCATAGTGCTAGACTCTTGAATTCCAGTACCTGATGCTCCAATAATTCCGACAGATCCTTTTCTTACTCTATTTCCAAATCCAAACACAGTTCCGTTGAGTATGGATGTACCAGCTTCTGGCCCCATGAGTAACACGTTGTTTTCAAGTGCAAGATTTTTCAAATAAATTTCATCTTCCAACGGTACATGATCACTAAAAACAAAAAGATGGAGTTGTTTTTTTATCAATTTTATAGCCATTTCTTTAACAAATTGACCTGGAATTGACAATGATGCAATGTTTGCATTGCTAAAGTAATCCAATGCAGAGGGTAGATCATTGAATTCGTTTTTTGCCTTTGCAGAATCTGATACAAGTAATTGTTCTGCCTTCTGAATAGCATTATCCAACGAATTTTCGTCTTGGCAATTAATCGAAATTAATGTGTCATTTTCAGTAGCGGAAATACCATCCTCCGTTAACAGATCCATATTTTTGAGCGTATTTTTGTTGAGATCGGTTCCCATTACGATTGCTGCATCAATAACTCCCTGCTCATCCTTCAGTTGCTGAGAAAATTGCATCATCTGAACTGAATCCCTAAAAAAATTTTTTTTGATTATATTCCTTGTTGAAGTCAATTTACCTTCTTAATCTAGTTTGTGTATTAAAATTATCAGTTTCTAAAAAGAACAATTTGACAATCTCAATCGAAACACAGGTACAGTTTTTGTTCTTTGTAGAATTTAATTAATAATCTTTACAAATGAGTTTTCATAAAATAACTATATGTCATCAATAATAGAAGTTCAGGATTTATCAAAATATTACGGAAAACACCTTGTTTATGAAAAATTAAATTTTGATGTAAAGGAAGGAGAATTTCTTTCTATAATTGGTCCGAGTGGCTGTGGGAAAACTACTCTGCTCAAGATTTTAGGTGGTTTGATTGAACACTCAAGTGGTAATATTAGTATAAATGGACAGCCTGTAAAAAATGCTTTAAAGGCAAGGAAACTTGGTTTTGTTTTTCAAAATCCAGTCTTATTGCCTTGGCGAATCTCCTCTAGTAATATTGAACTTCCATTAGAAATTCAAGGGATTAACAATTCTCCAAAGTTATCTGACGAGATGTTGAAAATTGTTGGTCTTGAAGGTTTTGAAAATTATTATCCGGGAGAATTAAGTGGGGGAATGCAACAAAGGGTGGCTATAGCCAGAGCGCTTGCATTTAAACCACTAATTTTAATGATGGATGAACCATTTGGAGCGTTGGACGAGATAACAAGAAATCATATGAATCTAGAATTATTAAGAATATGGAAAGAAGAAAAGGCCTCAATATCCACTGTAATTTTTGTAACTCATTCAATTCCTGAAGCTGTATTTTTATCAGACAGGATTCTCGTTTTGTCTGCTGGACCAGCGAAAATTGAGGAGATTGTAGATATAGATTTACCGAGACCAAGAAAAACTGAGATGAAGCATTCTAAAAGGTACCTCGAGTTTATGGAACATCTTAGAAAAATAATAGGTGAGGACTAGGAGTAATTGGTATTACAGCCTTTTAAGAAAATAAAAAAAGGATCCGGAACCATTGTAATTCCAATCTTATTTTCTGTAGTAATCTTCACCGTTTGGGAACTTCTAGTTTTCTTACTAGAGATCCCAGAATATCTCTTGCCTCCACCGTCCACGATCTTTAATGAGCTTGGAACGAATTTTAGTATTCTTTTAGGACATATGGCAATGACTATGCTTGCTGCAGTATCAGGATACTTATTAGCCAACGGCATAGGGTTTTGTGCTGGTGTAATATTCGCACATTCAAAAACTATAGAAAAAGGCATCTATCCATATGCAATTGCACTTAAAACAACACCAGTAATAGCAATGGCGCCACTTTTAGTTTTATGGTTTGGAACAGATTTAGAATCTAAAATCGCAACTGCTGCTCTTATTTGCTTCTTTCCTATCATTGTAAATTCTGTTAAAGGATTAACATCCGTAGATAGAGATTCTCTGGATTTATTCAAGTCATACTCTGCAAGCAAATGGCAGATATTTATAAAATTAAGACTGCGAACTTCGCTTCCCTATGTTTTTTCTGCCCTAAAAATTTCAACAGGGTTAAGCGTTGTTGGTGCAGTAGTTGGAGAATTTGTTGGAGCAAATGTAGGAATTGGGTATCTTATTCTGGTTTCATCATATCATTTAGAAACTTCTACTATGTTCGCAGCCATTATGATGAGTGCTTTAGGAGGTGTTACATTTTTTACAATTGTAAGCCTTATAGAAAAAAAGGTAATATTTTGGCAGAGGGCATTAGAAACTGGCTAAAATAATAAATCTGAAAAATCTAGTTTACAGTTAAAACATTTGGAACATGTTACTCACAGAAAAAAGCTCAAGAATCATGGTAATAGGTAGCGATCAGAAAATTATTTTTATTCTGTTTTTAATTATCAGCAGTTAACATGAAGAAAATCTATTCAGTTTCTTAGATCATGTTTATAACCGACACGCCGATCAATTATC
>DTTB01000032.1 GCA_012964965.1 Candidatus Nitrosopelagicus sp. | reverse complement strand
TCCACTAGCTTTTCCACACATTGCACTGACTTTTCCATACTTTAGCTCTTTCATGTCTACATTCTTAAGATCAAGCACATCTATGATACCAAATTCAAAATTAGCGTCTGAAACATTCTCTATCGATCTGGTTTTAATTGTATTTCCAGCAATTTTAATGCCGTCATCAATTGCAGCTCTGTCACCTATGAGAACAGGGTTACAAATTTCATAGATCATTTTATCAGAGAAAGCCTTTCCTATTATTTCAGTACCAATTCCCGCCGGATCCCCCATTGTAATGCCAATTATTGGTTTGTTCATAATATCTCAACCATTTATGACAGTTAATAATTCTTGATGCACAAAGCTATTAGAAGCAAGAATATCATGAGAATTTAACGTTATTTCATTTCCATTGAAATCTGTGAGCTTTCCCCCAGCCTCGTTAACTATTGTTAATCCCGCTGCAAAGTCAAAAACTTTGGTATTGTTCCAAACCCTTGCATCTACCTTACCTGATGCGATTAAGCAAAAATCATAAACAGCTGAACCTAAGATTCTTGTAGTGAAACAACTGTCTACAATTTTTTTGTATACATCAAATGATTTTTTATTAAGGTAAAACTGGTTATCAAACGTAATCATACTTTTTTCCAAGTCATTATTTTTAGAAACCTGAATTTTTTCATCATTCATAAATGCCCCTTGGTTTTTTACAGCATAATACATCTCATCAAAATATGGCAAGTAGATGACTCCCAATAGAAATTCCTTTTTTGTAGCAAGAGCTATTGAAACTCCAAAATTTGGAAGACCGGAGATATAGTTATGAGTACCATCAACCGGATCAATTATCCAGAACAACTTGGTTCCTATCTCATCTTGAGTTTTTCTCTCTTCGGATAATATTTCGTACTGAAAATCTTTTCTCAACAATTCATATGAAAGATTTTGGCACTCTAAGTCTACATTAGAAACAAAATCTTTTGTAGATTTTCTAATAACTTTTAAATTCTTTCTGAAGTTTTTTAATTGGATCTTGCCCATCTCTTTGGCCACTGATTTGGCCACGTCAAGTTCTTTTGTGTAATTCATTTTTGCTCTAATTTTTCATTTCCCTTCTAAGAATTTTACCGGAAGGTCCTTTCGGCAATGACTCAACAAATTTAACAACATCTGGAATTTTTTCTTTTGAAAGAAATTTTTTGCAAAAACTCTTTACTTTTTCACCATTCAATTTTTTTCCATCTTTTAGTACAATATATGTGAAAATTTTTTCGCCCAAATATTCATCCTCCATTCCAACAGTTGTCGCCTCCTTCACTTCATCTAGTTTAAAGATAATCTCATCTATTTCATCAGGAGAAATATTTATCCCACCCTTGATTATCAAATCTTTTTTACGCCCTGTAAAGTAGAATATCCCATCTTTGCTTTTGTAGCCTAGATCTCCCGTATGAAAATATCCGTCTACTACTAATTGATCATAAATTTCTTGGTTGCCGTGATATCCAATGAACACATTTTCACCTTTAACAACAATCTCTCCAACTTGATCATGATCTAGCATATTGCCATTTTCATTCATTATATCCACCTGATTCACGTCCAATGGTTTGCCTATGCTACCAGGTTTCCAACCTTCATCTAATGGATAATCCACATGTGTTGGTCCAGTTTCCGATAGGCCATAGAGATTTGCCACTTTAAGATCAAATTTTTGATGAATTTTGTTTTGCAGTTCAACAGGCAGAGGTGCAGAACCGCATCCAATAAATTTCAGTTTTTTAATTCCGGAATAGTCTTTTTCATCATATGGGGTATGGAGAAGCGCAACAAGGATTGACGGAACTACTTCCACATATGTTATGTTAAATTTTTTAATCAGATCCCAAAAATTTTGTCTTATCTTCCAAAATGATTCCGTGATTAGTAACGTTCCGCCTAATAGTGTACACGGTAGAAAGGAGTAGTTGACTGATGCAGTGTGGCCCATCGGGAGAATTATTAGATGCCTTTCTTCCTCATTAAATTTAAAACCTCTACAAATTGATGAAATGTTAGATAACATGTTTTTGTGTGAAAAAACAACGCTTTTTGGGTTCCCTGTTGTTCCTGAAGAATAATAAATGCATGCGGGAGATTTTTGTTCTGGTTTAAAATCAGCATGTTTTTCGCCTCCATCAAGTTTATCTAAAAAATCATCATCTACCAAAATTACCTGGTTCTGAGCGGAGTTTTTCATATATTCATAATGTGCTTTGTGGCAAAACAATAGTTTTGGATTAACATTTTCTAGATATCGTATTGCGTCCTTTGATTCTAAATTATATGGATAAGGGTTGATGATACAGCCAATTCTTAATGTTGCTAAATAAAATAAAACATATTCAACACTGTTTTTAAGAATTATCGATATTATTTCTCCAGATAACAATCCAAATTTTTCAAGCTTTGTACATGTGGCATCAATTAACTTGTCGATTTCAGAGTAAGTGTAAACTCGATCATTTGAAATCAAGTAAGGTTTGTTGGGAACAGTTTTAGCATGATACCTAATTGCCTCACTAATATTGTCTATCTTAGGAATTTTTGCACTGATTATAACACACCTTTTTTTGATAGCAGATCATAGATGTCGCCAATCTTCATAACTGTAAATATTTCATCAATTTCCAATTTTATTTGAAATTCCTTTTCAATGGCAGATATCAAATTAAGTTGGGAAAGAGAATCCCATGTTTCTATATCTGCCGGTGTCATTTCTTTTTTAATTTGTGAAGGATCTAATTCAAAATTTTTTGCAATGATTTCTTCTAGTTTACCCATAATACATAACCATCAATTACAGATTTGGAGGCTGGTAGTCATGATTAACTTTGTAAATAAAGATCCCCACGATCATATTGTCAATAGGCTCTTTTACTGACGGTGAGACATAAACCAACTGAAACGGTTCAGATTTTACATATTCTTCAGAATCATTCACGCCAGGATATTTAACATCTCGTACATAGATTGCGGTGTCAGTATTCCTAGTCCATGTCAAAGTTTGTTCCCCAGTCTCCACGTTTACGTATACTAAAGGAGTAAACGGTATCAGTTTCCCAAGTGTTGTTTCATTCCAGAATTTGTCAGAAAAGCTCTTTCCATCAGGATTATAATAGTCCGCTAGGGGTAAATCTGCTATTTTTATCATCCAAAAAGCCTTACTTGCGTCAGCACCTTTGTCACCAAAGTGATACAAAGGTTCCTCATAATCTTGAGGTAATTCTAGTGCTGCAATTTGGAAAAGAACATAGTCAGCATCCATACCTGTTAATGAAGGGTCACCAAAACAATCACAAGTAGGAGTATATGCTTGCTTGTTATCTTTCCAGTACTCGAACAAGCTGGGATA
>DTTB01000031.1 GCA_012964965.1 Candidatus Nitrosopelagicus sp. | reverse complement strand
TGGCGTTTATGGACTTTAACAGAATGTTGTAAAACATCCCAATGTTTTTTGATATACAATTCAATCTTTTCTCACTAGGGATTTCATCTAGATGCTTTGTCTCATAATCAATGTCTTTTTCTAATCTCGATAGAACATACTGAATTTTTTCATTTATCATTATTCTTTAAATTACTTGGTGCGTGATATATAATGTTGGCAGAATCGGCAAAAAATCTTGTACCTAAATTTTTTGATGAGACCGGGACAACCTATGATGGCGTTGTTTCATATGGTACGCTAGGAAAGGACAAATATTGGAAGAGAAAGATATTGGAACAGATTTCTGACGGAAGTTCTTTCTTGGATCTCGCATGTGGTACTGGCATTCTTACCAGAGAAATTGCGGAAAAATTTCCCAATTCAAAGATAGTAGGAATTGACATCACCAAAAGCTATCTTGATGTGGCAAAGGAAAATTCAAGTTATTATGACAACATCTCGTTCATTCTTGACGACGCAGAAGAATTCAAACTGGATTCAAAGTTTGACTGCATTACCGCATCCTATCTGCCAAAATACTGTGATCCAGAAATACTTGTAAAAAATTGTACAACACATCTCAAGCCAGGTGGCAAAATCATCTTCCATGATTTCACATATCCCAAAAATTTGGTTGTCAGGGGGCTATGGAACTTCTTTCTTACCTTCCTGCGGTTGGTGGGATGTTTCATTCCAAGTTGGAAAGACGCGCTAATCGGGCTACCAAAGCTAATTCGAAGAACCAAATGGCTGGAAAGTTATTCCGATGTAATGAAGAAAAATGGATTGGGTGTTAACCGACAATATCTCACATGCGGTGCGTCTGCCATCCTAACTGGCACAAAATAATTTTTAAAATCTTAAAATAAAAAATATTGCGGTGCCAACTAAAACGCCAATTGTAAGAAGTTTTAGAATGACCTCGCACCTTTTAATCTCTGAATGATTGCCGTTGTTGCGCCTTAGATGCTTGTACTTTCTTGAGGTTGATATCAGAACATAGGTTATGACTGACGAAATTCCGCAAAGCACTATTGCTTCCAGCGATATAGAGTTTGTCTGAATCGCCGAACCGGCAAAAATTGGCAGTATAGCCCATGAAAATATTGTTGACGAGTTATTGTGAAACTTTCCCCCAAACAATTCTAAATTATACGCAAACAGAAAGAATCCTTCCGCAATTCCTATCGCGAATAGTAAAGGCGAATCCAAGAAAGCATAGTACATACCAATTGTAAATGCAATTCCCAGCACAATCATCGACACCGTCCAGAGTTTCCTCTTTGGCAAATCACCCCACGGCTTTGTCTTTCCCCCAACCGCATCCAGTAGGTGGGCTGAAACCCCAAGCGCAAGAAAATAAATCACACAAATTGCAATGAGACGTTCCGTTTCAAAAGAACCAGAGAGTGAACCCCATGCCGCAAAGCAGGTAACGATGCTAGTGTATGGTAAAAACAGTAAGCCTATAGTCACTCGAAAATTCCTTGAGCCAAATTTTGGAACAAACCATTCAGACGTCCTGTCCTGAAGCATAAGGACTATACAGTAAAGTATGTTTTTAACTTAGTTTTGTTGGAAAACTGATACCCTATGAATCACTATAAGAAATTTATAAAAAAAGGTGTAAATGAGCAGATTTCAAAAATTCCATTTCATAATTATGCTCCAATAAAGCGCCTTTCCATGCTAAGCAAAAAACGCTTCCCAAGTTCGAATACCCATATTGCAGTTCATTTTGTCAATGGTAACCATAAAAAAATGTCAGAGTATAGTCTGTTACACAAACATAATGCCGATGAAATTAATCTCATCATTTCTGAAAATTCCAAGTTGAAATATGAAATTCAACTCGATGATGAAGTATACAATGTGTCATCACCATCAACAGTATTCATACCGAAGGGAGTTAAGCATAAAGCGAAATTCATATCTGGTAAGGGAGTTTTTGTGTGCATAATTTTAGCTGGAAAATACACTTCCTCAAAATAGGCAATAGAGATTATTTGCCAAAGATCTTTCCTATTGATGATAATTTTGTCTCAAAACTATTAGTTTTTGAATGCTTTTTCTTAGTCCGATTATCAAGATACTCGTAAGTGATATCTTTTCCACCATTACTGATCATATTTGCATGTTTTAAATCACGAATTTTAATCCGTTTGCCGTTTTCAAGTTGTATAGTTGCATCATCACTGATATCAAAACCTGAGCCCTGATCATAGAATCTAATTTTGCCATCCGCTTTTAGAAAAAATTCAACATCGTATGTCACCTTGCTTCCGTAAACCAGTATATTTTTTCCGGTGATTTTGACATTATCAATCAAATTAAGTACAACCAGTGTATCTGCATCAAGTTTCACAGTGTCTCGTACACTTCCAGTCACAAGTTTACCATTGATGGCCTTGAGTGTAGAAAAATGCTCTCTAGTAATAGACATACCCACTCTCCCTTGTGGATCCTGTACAAGTATTCTTTTGCCGCGTATATCACCCACCTCAATATCGCCGTTGTCTACGGTAATTTTTGCACCACCATCAATATCATATTTATTTTGCATAGAATCAATTAGGCTAAAACTTCCTTTTGTAACATGGATATGCGTTTTATGTTTTTCATAAGGGCTGAAATATGGACTAGTGATACTACCCCACATAATTACTGAATTATTATATTTGAAATGCCCTGCCCAAAATTTACCTTTAATTGCCAATGTTTTAGTCGCCTTTCTTTCAAATTCCATTTGACCCAATTCATTTGAACCAAACAACCTCACACCAGTGGTACCCGCACGATTAAGAGCAGCTGCCCATTCCTGTGCGGAGTTCATTTCTTTTGAAATATCTTGTGATAATAGAATATTTTTTCTACGCTTGTCTGAATCTGAATCACCTGAATAGAATTTTGCTTTTTTTCTTCTTTCCTCCATAGTATCAGGATATTTTTTACCTATCTTCAGATCTTCGTATGCCCGCTTAATTTTTTTAAACTGCTCATCATCACCACCCCTATCTGTGTGAAACTTTAGAACCAAATTTCGGTAAGCCGTACGTATTTCCTTTTCCGTTGCTCCATCATGTATTTTTAGAATGTCATAATTATTTTCGACCAATATGCTATACCCTAAAATTAGTAATTTTTGAACTCTTAATACTTAACGCCCCAAAAATCCTTTTTATTTAGGATTTTAAACGATCACCTATGGTGAAGACAAAAAAACCTCTTGTTGTTGGTATTGAAGTTTTGAAAAAAAATGGAATTGATATTAACAAACTGATCAAGGAATTGGTTAGCAATGCGTCAGTCGAATTCACTGCATACTATTACCTAACACTATTACGTGCAAATTGTACTGGTATTGAAGGCGAAGGAATCAAGGGTGTAATTGAGGATGCTAGATTAGAAGATCTGAGTCATTTTGAATCATGTATAG
>DTTB01000030.1 GCA_012964965.1 Candidatus Nitrosopelagicus sp. | reverse complement strand
CTTAGCAATATCACCACAATTGCAATAGTAGGTTTAGTCAGTGCCACATTAATTGCCGCAGTTGGATATCCGCTATTTTTTCAATCAGCAGAATTTAGCTTAATTACAATTCCACTCATAGCTTTCACCGCAATAGTCGGCGCGATATTATTTGGTTCTATTGCTTCAATCATTTCCGCAAGAATACGTTCAAGTGAAGGTTTCAATGTAATTATTAATACAGTTTTTATTTTCTTTGCTTTTGTAAGTACGGCTTTTTATCCTGCTGCTGGTGCTCCACAACCTCTCGCAACTATATTTTATCTAAATCCACTGACATATCTTGTAGACATAATTAGGGCTGGAATTTTTGGTACCATTACAGAGTTTGTTATTTTAGAAATGGTAGTTTTGATAGTATTGGCATCTATTCTTTTTGTTATCGCAACAAAATTGTTAACTAAAATGGATTTTTAAAAAAATAATAGCCCGGCCCGGACTCGAACCGAGGTCAAAGGCTCCAAGGGCCCCTATGCTTGCCACTACACTACCGGGCTTCCGCACATTTTTTTTGTTATTCCCTTATAATATTACTTTAAGATGGATTTCATAGTTTTTACAAGAATAGGAAAGGGATCTTCCATAGAATCCAGCATCTTTTTAGCTCTATTTTTTATTTCTAAATTGGGAGAATCTAGAAGCTTTCTAATTGATACAGTAATCTGCTTGGGACTTGTTTTTCTTAGAACAAGTTTTTTCCTGACTAGATATGTTTCTATAATATTTGGTATTGCGTTGTATGATATCGTAGGAATACCTAACAGTGCAGATTCAGCAGTCATTGTTCCCCCAGATCCGATGAAGACATCAACATTATTCAGAAGTGTTTTCCCGTCAACAACCTTATCCAATATCTTAATTTTATTACCAAAAGTTTGAGCAAGATGTTTTACTTGAGAAGAATATCTTCCCATTACCACAATCTCTTCGTTATGAAAATTTTTGATTATTTCCTTAATGATAGGGAATGCGGGTCTTTTTTTCGATGAATAAGAAGCCTGTTCCTCTTCAACTCTCACTAGGATAATTTTCCTTTTTACTTTTTTAGATGGCTTTTTACTATTTTTTGAAATTTTACGCTTTGTAATAACTGCAGCGTCGATTGCTCTGTAATGTATAATATCTTTGGCATTTACTCCAAATTTTGTAAACTCTTTTTTCGGAATAATCCAAGGTATCAATAATTTTTGAACAAGTGGGATGACAAGTTTCATAACAGCTGTTGCATGAGGCGAATCGGAAAAACAAATATGTTGTATACCCAATCCATAGGAAACTCGTGCGGCTTCAGGTGAACAGAAACTAACCGTGATATCAGGCGAAAATCTCTTTATTCTTGTTGATAGTAGCCTCGATCGACGCAGGCTAGAACTTAGCTTATCATATCTTTTTGCCCCACCATGTTTACCTACTATTACCAGCTTTTGCCCTCTTATTTTTGCTAATTGTGTCACTTGCTGATAATCACGTGACGTACATAAGACAGTATGATTTTTTTTAATGCGTTTAATCATGTGTTCAAAAAACAGGAGCTGCTTTGGAGTTAGAATATCAAACCAAATTTTCAAGTATTTCTGTTTGAATTCCAAACACCATTAAGTATTTCTTAGTCTAAATACGTAAACCAATTACAATGGTAAAAGACAAAGTAGTTGTTTATGGACTAAGTACGGAAGGATATTCTCTTGCATGTCAGATGGCGTCAAAGGGGGCTGATGTGCATATAATTGATGAATCTTCTTCTTCTGCCATATCACTAAAGGCTGAAACTGCAAAAACCTATCCAAGTGTGGTATCACTTCGAGGTGATGAGCCTTTACTTTCTATGAAGCCTATAGATGTCGCAGTTTCAGAAGCGAATTATCTTTTCTTTACACCGCGAATAAGAAAGACTGGTCAGGACTTGAAAACAGAAATAAATTCAAAGTTTAAAGATGCGATTAGATCGTTGAAGAAGGGCAGCTCTGTAGTTTATTGTGTTGCAACTGGATTTGGAGGAAATAATGAAAACATAGCACTGTTAAAGCATGTTACTGGATTTGATGCTGGAAAATCAATCTCTTACTTTTATTTTCCACTTGGTAATATGGACAACACTCCACAAATTATTGGCTCGATGAGTAAGACCGATGATAAAAAACTTTTATCCTTACTGACAACAGGTAAGGAAATAAAAAAATTTGTAGAAATTTCTTCAGCAGAGTACATACATGGAATTAATATCATCAAAAGATTTTCAAGCTTGTGTAGTGTTTTAGAGATATGTAAATTTGTAAACAGCAATACAAAATCTGACAAAACATTTGTTGATTTCACGGACATATATCTTGACGACATGATAACCGGTCTCTTTGATTTACGTTCATTAGGTTCTTCGTTTGAGGGCGCTCAAACTTTGATGTATCTTATTAACGGAAGCATCAGGGGAATTAATGGCTATATCAAGAGATTGATTGATACAGTTAGAATTACTTTGAAGAAAAACGATCTAAAAGCCTCCAAAACAAAAATTGTATTGGCGTGGACTATGGACACAAATGAAATGAGGGCTGATAAGATCGAAATGTTAAAGAGCCTTTCCTCTAAATTACGTGATTACATAGGCGATGTGGAAACAGCTGAAGATGGGGCAAACACATTCTTCAGTGATAAAACAACAATAATTGTAGCATGTTCTGGAACTGACTATAAAAAAATACAGGAGATTGAAAAAGATCAAGATATTTTTGTGATAAAGGCCAATCCCCTGTGCAAAGTAGAGAATAAAAGGTAAAATTATCTAAAAAATCAGAAAAATCGATGTCTGACAACGAAAAAAATGAGAGCACTCTAGATAAATCCCTAGATGATATGATGTCCAACGAGAAAAACACTGACAATAAGGATGACAAGAAAGCAAAAATCAAAGAATCGTCAACAGTATTGTATAAATTACAATTAAACGAGTTGAAAGAACTTTTAGAAAAGGAAAAACAAAAATCTCTACGCTTACTTGCAGATTACCAAAATCTGGAAAAGCAGACAGTTGCTAGAATTAACGCAAGAGGTGACAAAATAATTTTGGATTTCTTAACAGTGTATGAAGATTTTATTCGTGCAAAAAACGCATATGAAAAAGAGGGAGGAAACGTAGGCAGTCTTAACGGTATCATAAAAAACATGGAATCTATTCTGGATCATTATCAAGTAAAACCCATTGAAGCTGAAGGAAAGAAACTTGATCCTAAGTTACATGAAGTAGTTCAAGAGATTGAGGATCCTAATCATGAAGAAGGTACAATTGTAAAAGAGATCGCAAAAGGATATATTATTCGTGACGAGGTAATCAAATACTCGAAAGTGTGTGTTTCAAAAAAATTAATTAAAAAATAGGTAAAAAATATGGCAGAAAGAATAATTGGTATTGATCTAGGAACAAGTAACTCAGCTGCTGCAATTATTCAAGGTGGTAA
>DTTB01000029.1 GCA_012964965.1 Candidatus Nitrosopelagicus sp. | reverse complement strand
TGGATCGAATGGGATTTGAACCCATGACCTACGCAGTGTGAGTGCGTCATCCAAGCCAGGCTAGACGATCGATCCAATATTTTTTTACAAATACATTATTTAGGCGTTAGATAAAATCGTGAAAATATATAATGATTATTCCAGTTCATAAATTACATGGGTAAAGAATGTGAGCATTTTGTCCAAGCTAAAAATCAGGTTTCTCCAAATACAAGGGAATGTGAAGAGTGTGAGAAAGAAAAACTTCCTTGGGTTGCGTTACGAATGTGCTTAACATGTGGGCATGTTGGTTGCTGTGACTCTTCAGTAGGACTACACGCTACAAAGCATTTCAAAAATACAGGACATCCTGTCATGATTGCACTACCAACTAAATCCTGGAAATGGTGTTATATTCATAAGAACTATTATTGATGTGTTATGGCTCGATATGACCTAGGCAAGTGGGATCTTAAAGAACTAGTTAAAAAACCAACTAGAGCTGAGATTGATAAAAAGTTGGCAAAACTAGAAAGTAGTACAAAAAGGTTTGAAAAAACCAAAAAATCATTAAATTCAAACATTTCATCTGCAAAGTTTCTAAAGATTATACGTGACATTGAAACTGTTTCAGAAAAATCAAGCATTATACATGGTTATGCGTCATTATGTTATTCTGAAAACACACAATCAGATGAGGCAACTTCGTTACTAACACGAATTAGCAAATTTGGTTCTGACATAGAAAACCGTTTACTGTTTTTTGACCTGTGGTGGAAGAAGCAAGTTGATGAAAAAAATGCAAAACGATTAATCAAGTCAGCAGGACAATATTCTGAATATCTAAAACACAGAAGGCTTTTGGCAAAATATTCGCTAAGTGAACCGGAAGAAAAAATAATCAACACTCTTGATGTGACAGGCGCATCAGCGCTTGTAAAGATATACGACAAGATTACCAATGCTTTTGTTTACACTGTAACGGTAAATGGCAAAAGGAAAACAATGAATAGAGAACAGTTAACATCACTTGTTAGAAACAAAAGTGCAAAAATAAGAGAGTCTGCATACAAATCACTACTATCAAAATATAATGACAACAAGGGTGTAACGGGAGAAATTTATCAAAACATAGTGCTAAACTTGAGAGATGAAGGGATTGGCATGCGGGGCTTTTCTTCTCCAATAACAATAAGAAATATTTCTAACAATATTGGTGATGAAACAATAAAAACACTACTTCATGTTTGCAAGAAAAATTCTAAGATTTTTCAAAAATACTTTAGAAAGAAAGCGAAATTACTTGGCATGAAAAAGCTTCGAAGGTATGATCTTTATGCACCAAGAAAATCAAAGAGTAGTGAAAAAACATATTCATATGATAAGTCAATCAAACTGGTCTTAGAATCACTCTCAAAATTTAGCCCGATTTTATCAGAATATGCTAAAAATGTGTTTAGACAAAGACATGTTGACTCGGCACTTCGACCTGGAAAAGCATCTGGAGCATTTTGCAGTACTCCTTCACCAAAAATCACTCCTTATGTGCTACTGAATTTTACAGGAAAATCTCGTGATGTTTTTACATTGGCACATGAGATTGGACATGCCATACACAGTGTTTCAGCGTCAAACAAATCAATACTGGTATCTGAAGCTTCTTTACCTTTGGCTGAGACAGCTTCTACATTTTCTGAGATGCTATTGTATGATAATTTATCCATGATGGTCGGTGACCAAGAAAAAAAGATCATATTATCAGAGAAGATTGATGATTTTTACGCTACCATAGGAAGACAGTCGTTTTTTACCTTGTTTGAAATTGAAGCGCATAAACAGATAGCCAATAGTACAACTGTAGATGAGTTATCAAAAACTTATCTTCAGAACCTTAATCAACAATTTGGTAATTCGGTCAAAGTTTCTGAAAACTTTGGGATAGAATGGAGTTGCATTCCTCACTTTCACCATGCGCCGTTTTACTGCTATGCTTACGCATTTGGAAATTTGTTGGCACTTTCTTTGTTTCAGCGATATAAAAAAGAGGGCAAAAGTTTTGCACCAGAATATATTGGTATTTTATCATCTGGTGGATCAAAAAAACCTGAAAAATTACTTGCTGAATTTGGTATAGATATTACTAAATCTAGATTTTGGCAGGATGGGTTTGACTATATTCAGGATAAAGTGAAAGAATTATCTAGTCTCTAATAATTTCTGAAAACATGTTCAAGTCTTTAGTGCTAGTTCTGCTTGTATTGAGTTCTATATTTGCTGTTCCTGCAGCATATTCATCACATCAGGTATGCGAGCCTGGATACATAGAAACTAAAGATCTAGAAACCGGTTTTGTAAAATGTGTATTTGTAGAAAAGGTTGTAGAAGAAATTGACACTGAAATGGCTGAATTTGAGTTTGCCGACTTTCAGGAACACATACAAGTGGTGGTAAATGTGAAGAAGGGCACATCAGAGATAATGGTTAGCTTGCTTAGTCCAAACTGGCAAGATATACTAATTCCTCCTAAACTAGAGAAGGCTATTTTTAATTCAGAAAGACTACATGCTGTAATATTTACTAATGAATGGCAATGTGCACTTGGTGTAATAACTGACCCTTGCATTTTGGTACAAATTACAAGAGAAGGTTTGGGTGAGTTTACGGAAACTATACAAAAAAACACGCGCCCAATTGCTGATCAAATCATAATGGATTCTCAATTCATTGGTATAAATGCAAAGTTTCATTCAATCATAATTGAGGCTGCAAAACCATCTGAGGGTAAACCTGCACTTGCAACAGCTGTATACACAACAAAAGTTTTCCCAACACAAAAACTAGTTTCTTTAATTGGTAATCAGCTTTTGGATAAAGAGATTAGAGATGGTGGTGGGTTTTATGATGTTCTAAACAAACTCACTGAAAATGATTTTTCTGAATTTTCTCTTACATTAAGACCTGACAATGATGAGATTTTACGTACTATAACGGTCTCAATAACCACTACTGGTCTACCAAAAGAAATGATTAGTGACATTATTAACCCGTTAGATTTGATTGCTGTTTCTGTACCAAACTTTACTGGAGACGAAGTTTATCGCTCTAAATATTTTTCAGAAGGATTTTTTCCTTTAAATTCAATTTTTAATGTAATAGTTATTACAGAACCAGATTACAAAGTTAAAAGCGTAAATGGTGGTTTAATACCATCTATACGTTCTTCTGCTGATCTACAGGATAGTGGATGGTTTTTCACTTCAAACTCAAACGGTAAAATTGAGGGTAGGTATCTTTTTGGTACAGATTATTCAGCAAGTAATCAGGATTTAATTTTTTCAATTACAAACAATAAATCAGAATATCTAGGTGTTCAATTAGAAACACCTGTTAAAGTAACAGAATCTGAGTCGCCAGAACCACCGGGTGGTGGTTGTCTTATAGCTACAGCAGCATTTGGTTCTGAGATGGCCCCACAAGTACAATTACTAAGGGAGATTCGTGACAACACTGTACTACAAACAGAATC
>DTTB01000028.1 GCA_012964965.1 Candidatus Nitrosopelagicus sp. | reverse complement strand
TTTTTACTTCAGTTGATTTATTATCAGAACTTTCAGTATTGGCTGGTTTTTCATCATCTTTTACTTCTTTCTTCTTTTCTTCACTAGTTTTAGCTTTATCTAAACGAGTAAAAATGACAGGATTAACATGTTTTTTTGCTAGTGTTTCATCATCGTAAACATAGAAAATACCAGTGGTTTTCGACTGCCCAGTATGGTTTTGTAATTTAATCGGAATAACAAATTTTTCACCCAATTTGAATTTCTTAGTAATCATTTCAACAGCTTCCAGTTTTTTTAGTTTCCCACCCAAGCCTTGAAAATCACAAATAATTTCTCGTCTAGACAAAAATGAGTTATTTTCATCACTTAGTGTCGTAATTATGGACATATTCCATTCCCTTTGAATATTTCATATAAACCTTCAACAAATTACTAACAAATTTAAGAAATAACGCAGGAAAAAATTTAATGGATAGATTCATGGTACATTTGAAAAATTCTGATTATACTGCAAAAGACGCAAAGTCTATTCTTTTTAATTCACGAGATTTATCCTATGGAATGAATTTAACCATTCGTGATTGTAGAGTGTCAAGTAAATTTATTGAATTAGATGTTTCCGTTCCTAAAACTAATCTTGAATTATTGTTAGAAAAATTACTATCAATTGGAAAAGTTGATCATTCTAGACATATAATTGAAGAACAAATTGAAAAAAACCAGTCAATTAAAGATGGGATTTTTTATTTTAATAATGAAAGATTTTGGGAAAGCCATGAGGCCCTAGAGGGAGCATGGAAACAATGCCAAGGCGATGAAAAAGAACTAATTCAAGGAATAATACTAGTCGCTGCAGCTTTTGTACATTATCAGAAATACGAAAATGAAATATGCCTTTCAGTATTAAACCGAGCATTAAAAAAATTACATGGTAAATCAGGTGAGTACCATGATGTTAGTATTGATTCAATCAAGCAAAATATAATTGAAATGTTAGATAAAAAAGCAATCTCTACTTTTATGATTTAATAAGATCTATCCCAGTTTTAACTACTTGCGCTCCTTCAATCACCCCAATTTTTCCTCTTTTTGCCTCATTTTCCGTAAAACGTTGGGAGTTATCGTTTTGTATCATATCTCCTGAAATTAACAAAGGAACTGGATCATCACTGTGTCCTTTTTTAATACATGGTGTAGAATGATCTGCTGAAATAATAACAGTAACTTTTGATGTATCAATATTATCCAATAAAGTTCCAAAAAACCTCTTATCTATATCTTCGAGATTTTTCATTTTGCCCTGAGCGTCTCCATCATGTCCAAAATCATCAGGTCCCTTCAAATGAACATAGATAGCATTTTGTTCATCCAGTGCTTTTGCAGCAACCTGAGCTTTTTTCTCATAATCAGTTAATCCTCCAGCACTATATGCCTTCATTTTCAAAATATCTGAAATACCAATTTCAACTGGCATGTCAACTATGCAAGAAAATTTCAACGAGTAAAAATCATTAATGGGAGTAACTTTTGGAAACCTGTTTCCTGCATCACGTAAGATTATACTGTTGAGTAATTTCTTTCCTTCTTTTCTCCTTCGCTCATTTACTTTACTTTTTTTCATTATATTCAAAGAATTTTCTGTAAATTCATTAACCAAATTTGCTGTCACTTTGGAATTAGACTTTTCATCTAGTGGGAGACATTTTTCAATTTTCAAGAAATCAGTTACAGCTTTTGCTATCCCCATTCCTGCAACTCTTACGTAAGAAGGATCCGTGTTAGTGATATTTGATGAAAGATGCACATTGCTTCTGATTCTAATAACCAGTCTATGGTCTATAGTTGGGGCTACTATGACTGACGTATTTTTATCGGAGAATTTGACCCCCTCTTCAATCTCCTTTCCAATCGATTCAGAATCTTGTTTTTCAATACTTCTGCCAGCTCTTCGGTCTATGATTACTCCGTCATCGTTTAATGTTGCAAAATTTCCTCTCAGTGCCAAATCACCATCCTTGAAGTCAATGCCTATACCTATCGCTTCTACAACTCCTCTTCCAACATAATCATCGTGCTTGAATTTGTATCCAAGCATGTTAAAGACCGCTATGTCTGATTCTGGTGCTATTCCCTTTCCTACCGTAATAACTTCTCCCATTGTACCATTACCAGCCAATCGATCAAGATTTGGCGTATTGGCAGCTTCAAGCGGTGTTTTTCCTGCCAAGTCTGGATGTGGCAAGTCACCAACACCATCTAACAGAACATAAACCAATTTCACGTCTAAATTTTCAGTAATTTTTTCCAGCCCCATTTCATTGCTTATTGAGATCACTTTAAAGTTTGTAAACAAAAAAGCGATCTGATAAACAATTTTCCAAAAACCATTTTTGGAAAGATTTTAACTCTCAGAAAAAACAACTATTTCCATGGGGGAGATAAGAAAAGATTATGTTCTTGAGCGATCAGTAATTGTATCTCAAAAAACGAAAAAAATACCTGCTAATAAAAAATGTCCATACTGCCCCGGGAATGAGTCTATGACTAATCCTTCTATACTTTCTCTTGTTGCAAGAGAGGGAATGCTACAAAGACTACAGGACAACGAGGATAGTTTTGTAAGAAATTGGTCCGTTCGTGTATTTGAGAGTTCAAACCCAGCAGTTTCAACATCTGCTGAAAATTCATACAGTGATAGACCATTGTATAGCGAACCTGCATATGGATATCACTATGTCGTAGTAGCTTCACCCAAACACAATGAATCATTATCTACCATAGATACTGAACAATGGTCAAATGTCTTGGTAGTAATCCAGGATAGACTTCGATGGTTGTATACACAAAAAGGAGTTTCGTATGTCTCGATTTTTGTTAATCATGGTAAAGAAGCTGGTAGTGCTGTAGATCATGCACATATTAACATTGTAAGTTTTTCAAACATACCTCCGATAATAGAGGCGGAATCCGAGTCTTCCCACAGGCTCCTAAATGAAAAGGGTGTGTGCCCAATGTGTCAAGCTGTTAATACTGAAACCGGTGGGATACGACAAGTCTTACAAACTGAAGGATTCATTGCATTTTGTCCTTGGGCGCCTTCCCATCAACTTGAATTTTGGGTTTGTCCTAAAAAACACACTACTAGCTTCTCAAAAATAACTCAAAAAGATATCAACGATTTATCATTAATTCTAAGGTCAACTCTAGGCGGTCTATCAAAACATACTAAAAACATATCATATAATCTAGTATTTCATTTGTCACCTGAAAAGAAAAATAGCAAACAAATTCACTGGCACATTGAAGTATATCCCCTGATAAATTTTTGGTCTGGTCTAGAACGAGGATATGGCATATTTCTAAATAAAGACTCCCCAGAACAAGATGCTAAAATATTAGGTGCAGCATGCAGAAAGGAACTTGCTAATCTTGTTGGAATAGAATAGATAAAATTAACTTACCCGTTTATACGAGCTATAACGCAGTTTCATTCAAGTAAATCAAAGAGTTTGTAAAGTCGATTAAGAAAGAATCGAGTTAAGATTCTAACAC
>DTTB01000027.1 GCA_012964965.1 Candidatus Nitrosopelagicus sp. | reverse complement strand
CCGTATCTATTTTGAAAATGCTACTTGTCTCGTAAACTGGTTCATCGGTGCATTCAGTGTGTACAAAGGTTACTTTGTAACAAATATTTTCTACCCTATTTTCAAAAACGCCTGACTGCCCCTCATCGCCAATTACAAAATAAATTTCATTATCCAGGCCCTTTGTCATAGCCCCCCCGTGATGATTGTTAGCTAATTGTGCGATGAACTCTTTTATCAAAACAGGATTAGATAGTTTTTCACCATTCCAATCATATTGATAAACTCTATTTTTTGCATCAACAGAGTTTTCAACACCTTTACCCTCTCTTACATCCTCGCCCGAGCTAGATTCTGTATAATACAAAAAAACACGATCAGATAAAGTGGCGATTCCCAACAAACCAGAATAATAATTGAACCTAACAGATACATCTAATACTGGTTCATCGTACAGTGTACCGTCATCGCTAATTCGGATCACTTTTCCAGAATGTTTCTCAAGGACCAGCATATCATCTCCAACAAAATCCATGCTAACTGGAAATTCTAATCCGATAGCAAACTTTTCAATTGTATAATTACTATCAGTGACAAACGGCGTTAAACGCTTCTCTATTAAACAAGATTTGTCTGATTCAGATACGCCCCATCCATGCAATTGACAAAAATATTCTGTAAATTCCGAATCACCATAAGCAGCCAAAAATGGGAAGAAAGACACTGCTATTATTATAAAAAGAAAAATAGGCATGATGTTCAATTTTATTTATCACCTTCGGCAACCCATGCATAACAAAAAATCTTGTGCACTTTTTCTTTATCCATCTCTATAACTTCGCCACATTTTTCACAAGTGTACCATTTACTCATATTTTGGGAAGTATCTGAATATTATTTATATCCAATTTTTAGAGATTTAATATGGAAATCTCCGTTGGTCATACCCCAGATGCCGATGATGCATTCATGTTTTATGGTATGTTTTCCGGAAAAATTACTTCTTCTGATTTTACAGTTACACATGTAATTGAGGATATTGAAAATCTAAACAAAAAGGCGATAAATCCTGAACTTGATGTCACTGCTGTTTCAGTTCATGCATGTGCATATATTCCTGGTTATACAATTTTACGAAGTGGTGGTAGTTTTGGAATTGGCTATGGACCTATTGTAACTGCAACAAAAAAAATGACTGTTCAGGAATTACAGAAAGCAAAAATTGCCATTCCGGGAAAGATGACATCAGCATTTTTACTTTTGCAACTGATGATTGGAAAATTTGATTACGTAGAAATGAATTTCAGTGATATACCAAATGCAGTAAAAAATGGAGATGTTGATGCTGGGTTAGTCATACATGAAACTCAGCTATCGTATTCTCAAGAAGGCATCATTAAAGTTCTTGATTTGGGTGAATGGTGGAATAAAACTACTAATGGATTGCCGGTTCCATTGGGAATTAATGTTATGAAAGATGATTTTGGTATCGAAACCATAAGAAAATTTGATAAATTCTTGCAAAAATCAATTCAATTTGGTCTTGAACACACAAACGATGCAATTGATTATGCGATGGAATATGGAAGAGGGAAACCACGTGATTTGATAGAAAAGTTTGTAAAAATGTACGTAAATGATGTTACCGTTAACATGGGTATGGATGGTGAAGAATCAATCAGAAAAATTTTTGATATGGCAAGAGAGAAAAACTTGGTCCCAGAGTTTGAACTAAAAATAGCGTAAATAATATAAAAATGGACGATTTGTTCGCGGAGCTTATATTCAAAATCCCTCTTTATAAAACAGTGAAATCAAAATTTAAAAATAGAAATGACCCAACCTATGACTTTTCTGGGCTGCTGTCAATAGTTGATGAAGGTTTTTAATGGCTAGTGTGTGATCTTTAGCAAGATCTTTTCAATAGAGATATTTATTAATAATTTTAAGTTTGAAATTACATGAAATTATTTCTTGACTTTGATCTTTGTAACGAATGTAATTCGTTCATAGCCGATCTTACAACTGAAGAGTCTTTAGTTGTGGATGATATCATAAGAAATGATTTGTCTGTTAAATTTATGCGGCATTTAACATACAACCACCCGGAAGTGATACAGGCAATAATCAAAGAGGTCAAAATTCAGCAAAGAAAGCCTGAATTTGATTTGTATAAATAACTTCTATATTTTTTCATTATTGGATTACAAATTAATAATTATAGGTAATTATGCATAAAATACATACTTGCTTATTGATAAAAAAATAATGGCATCTGGTATTTTGATGATTACTGTTGGTATTATAATCACATCATATCTTGAAGGGGCGACACCTGCAGGCGAAGCAGGTATGACTCCAGACGAAAAACTAGATTTTATTATGGCAGAACGAGAAAATGCAGACTATAAGATACTATCAGGAATACTAGTTGGAATAGGATTTTTGTTGCTGTTGATTAGTTTTGGTGCGAGAAGGAAAAGAGGAACTGGTGCAAAGAAAACGGAAAAAAAACCTACAACATAAAATCAGTATGTTTTAAGAATGTTGAAAAATGTATCACGCTGCACTGGCTTTCTCTTTATTTCTTTGACTAAATTTACAAGCTCCCCAAGTGATGAACTGGTTGATTTTCCTGCAGCACGATACACTTCCTCAGAAAATGCCGTGCCAACAAGATCATTCCCACCATGGGCTAATGCAACTTGTGCAAGCTTTTTTCCATCTGCGACCCAATAGACTGAGATATTGTTTAATGCACCTGCCAACATCAGACGTGAAAGTGCGACCACTTTCAAATCATAAATTGATGAGCATTCCTGCGTCATCTTATTCTTTTGTTCAAGTTCAGTATTTTCTAAACTAAATTTAAGTGGAATAAATGTTATAAATCCATTAGTTTTTTTCTGTAATTCTCTAATTTTTATCAAATGATCAATAACGTGTTTTGGCTTTTCAATATGCCCATACAACATTGTTGCGTTACTCATAATGTTGAGATTATGAGCCTGCTCCATTGTATCCAACCATTCCTGGCCAGAACATTTTCCACGAGCAATTTCAGGACGAATTTCTGGATGAAATAGTTCAGCCCCTCCACCAGGTAATGAATCAAGCCCAGCATCTTTTAATCTAGACAATACTTCTTTCACGGAATTTTTTGTCAGCTTAGCGAAGAAGAAAATTTCTGCAGCGGTAAAAGCTTTGATTTTTAATTCAGAGTGACTATTTTTGATAATTTTCATCATTGATTCATAATAATCAAGTGACAGTTTTGGATGAAAACCACCAACAATATGTATTTCTGTTGCTCCCATACTTTTTGCCGCTGATACTCTTTTTTCAATTTGTTCCGGAGTTAATGTATAAGAATCTTCATCACTTTCTTTTCTATAAAATGCACATATTTGACAGCTTGCAGCACAGACATTAGTATAGTTCAGATATGAGGATGCAGTGAACGTAACGTTGTCTCCAACGAGTTTTTGCCGCGAAATATCAGCAGCTGCACCTAACAAGTGGAGGTTATCATAATCCATTAGTTCCATGCCATCCTGAAAAGATAATTCTTCTCCAGCTACTGCACGCTCTAATGCCTTTGATTCACCGATTAGTGTTTCCAGCATATATCACGTAAACCATCTGTTAATAAATAGATAAGTAGATCAAGTATGAAAATATACCATTTGGTACTTCCATTAATTGACGAGGATAAACCAAAGTGTTTCATATGTCACAAGCTGTTTGAGAGCATGGAAGAATTAAAGATGCACCAAAAATCAACTCATAAAGAATTTTTTGAAAAATATGAAAAGAATGATGTTGAAAATTAATTGTGCTTTCGTATGATTAGTTTGAATGCATTAATTTTTTTGCAGTATCAAGGCTACTTTGTGCCAGATCATAATCACAATCGATTGACAGTGCCTTTGTGAAATATTTTATAGCAATTGAAATGTTACCCAACTCTCCAAGAGAAAGACCCTTGTATGCAAGAGCCAAGGTATTTTTTTCATCCAACCTTAGTACAGTATTATAATAAGAAATAGCATCCGTATATTTTCCCAAAGTATGTAAAGCAGAGCCCATGTTTATGAGAGCGTCTATGTTTTCTGGCTCTGAATTTAATACCTTTTCATACATTTGTATTGCCTGGCTAAGGCGTTCTAAATTTTGCAGTGTGACACCCTTATCGATATTAGCCTTAGTATTATTGGGTTCAATATGCAAAACTTTATCATAACATTTCAATGCCTCTATAAATTTTCCATCTTCACATAATTCAGATGCAGTATTTAACAGACTGTTAGTTTTGCTTTGCATTAATGCTTCATATTATCTGGAAATAATATGTTTTAAGTTATGCTCATAGCTGACAAAAGCTTCAGAAGGTATAAACCAAACCAAAATTTGAATAATATGGTAGCATTTTATGGTCCTTGAATCTTTGATTGAATGGATAACCACATTAATGACAGACTATCTTTATGCAGGAATATTTCTAGCTGCATTAATTGAGACAGTCATTCCTCCAATACCAACAATGGTAGTGTTTCCTACTGCAGGATTTATTGCTTCACAAAACGGTCTTGAATTACCTGAATTAATCTTATTAGGAATTATTGGAGGGATTGGTGCATCGATTGGCTCTACGGTGATTTATTTAATTGCTTTAAAATTAGGTAGGACCGCATTATTGAAATATCTAAAATATGTCAGAGTCTCTGAAAAAAAACTAACCAGAGTAGAAAACTGGTTTCAAAAATATGGTGATAAAGCTGTGTTATTTGGAAGAATGGTACCTGTTTTTAGAGAAATGATTTCCATTCCTGCAGGATTACTTAAAATGAAATTTGCAAAATTTTTTGCATATACACTTCTTGGTTCGTGTGGATGGAGCCTTGCCTTAATTTTTAGTGGATATTATTTTGGAATTGCGGCTTTTGAGTTTTGGTAATTTATTATGAAGAATTTTTATCACGGGGATCAATCTCGAGTGATTTGTTAAAACAATCTATAGCTTCGTCATAACGCCCAAGGCTTCTTAATGCAATACCCTTCAAGTTCCATAAGTCAGGATTGTTTTGATCAAGAAGTATAGCTTGTTCAAAGGAACTCAACGCATCATTAAAATTTCCCGTTTCAAGTTGAGATTTTCCCAAAGCAATTAATGTGTTAGTTGATTCCAAATTAAATATCCCAAATAATTTACATGGTTTAACTAGATGACAAATTTTGTACATGGACAATGAAGCACAAAACATGTCCCTTGATTTTTAACATGTTCATGTGACATATGGCGACATCTCTTGTCTTTACAAATACGCCGCTGGCTTTCTTTTGTTATTATTTTTTGTGCGATTTCATTAGCTGTTTCCTTGTCGTAGCCTTTTTTATCAATATAATAATGAACTATATGATTATAGAGAAGATCTGGATTAAATGGTTTTTCTAGTTTCAATTATCATACTAAGTGAAAAATATACTTAAATTTTATTAAGAATATCAAGGTTTAACTAACCATATTTCACTAAATTTTTACTGAGCTCTATCAAAAAATTGGTGTGTATAATATGAAAGAGACAAATTTACTTGCTGAACTAATTGAGATTCAAAATTCAGAACCTCTAAGTTTTTCGTTATTTGCCAAAGGAAATAGATACCAACTAAAAAATATCAAAATCTTAGAAAAAAGCACCCCGCTTACGAAAAGAGCGTTGAGAGGTGGTGTGTATATTTCCGATAAATTTGTTTATCAAATCAAAGCTATTATTTTTGATTCTAGTTTAGCAAATTCATTATCTAATTTTATGCTCGGCCCAAATTTTGAATTTGATGATCTTAAGATTAGTGTAGATGATGGAGTTGGGAAATGGAGTTCAGTTTCAATAATAGTTAATTTAGTTAGTAGCATTCAAAAACAATCCAAGACTGAATTAACTATGAATATTATCAAAATATCTCAAGAATAACTAAATACTTATTCAGAAAAATGCTGGTCATACATTTTTCTTCGTTTTGGATTTGACAGAACTTCATACGCCATATTGATTTGCATCATTTTCCTTTCAGCACCAGGACTTTTTTCCCTGTCTGGATGCCATTTTTTTGCGAGATGCCTGTATTGGTTTTTTATCTCAGCCTGACTTGTATTTTTTTGAATTTGCAGAATTTCGTAATAATTGGGAAGGTTATTAGCTAATAGTGATTTTCTAAACTCCTCATCGGTGAGTTTCTTTTTTCCATCGCGCTCAAAATTAACTTCGTCACTCATCCAATCAGAATGGTATTTTTCATAATCACGATTTTTTTTTGAATCCCATTCACCAGTATCGTATTCAGTTTTCTTTCTAATAATTGAATGGCGAGCAAGAAAAATAACCGTGCCAATAATTACTATACCGCTTATTGAAAATATGAATATCTGATCAGACTCGCTAATGGTATCGTGTTCATTACTCACATCCATTGGGTTTACGTTATAACCAGAATCATAAAAAAATTCATTTTCAAGCTGGTTGCCATCATACATAACAGAAATTACATGTACTCCACTTCTTTCTAGATCATAATCACTTAAGATGACACTATGTGAAAAATCACTTGGTGGTATCAAAACAGATTCGTCCGCAACGATCTCGCCATCCGGTCCAATGATAGAAATTTGTAATGTTATTTCAGAAGTAATAGAGCCATAAATTGTAATAATATCAGACTTTGTGTATATAGGAAGATCGACTGACATACTCACAGACTCTGCATTAGCATTAAACGGTAAAAACAACAAAAATAATATGCCGCATAAAACTCCATATTTGTAATTCATTTAATATTCGTGATAGACACTTGTATTTTATTTGGTTATCTAGATCCATAAAATACTTTAAAAAGCAAATGTGATCTAAATCCTAATTAGTATAAATCATAGTCACAAAAATGTGAAATCTCCTTAACAAACTCCCGCTAATATGGGTTCATACTTGATGTTCGTATGACAACAGGCTATTGTGTAAAATGTAGAACAAAGAGGGAAATACAAGGTGCAACTGCTGTAACACTCAAAAACGGCAGACCTGCCACAAAAGGGACTTGCCCTGAATGTAATACAAACATGTTCCGAATTGGTAAAGCTTAGGAACATATTTCACTTTTTTTAAAAAATTATCAACTTATGGTTGTTTGGAACGAACCTTATCGTGAATTTGTGCAAGAATCAACTTTGCCTTTTCCTTATTTTCAAATGATTCATGCACTTCATCCATTATAGTATCAATCTCATAGCTTTTATCGACTAAAATGTTAGCAACATGCTCATCTAGAGTTCCATTGCCGATTAGGTAGTAAGCAAAAACTGTGTTTTTTTGACCTATTCGATGTAGTCTGTCCTCAGCCTGGCGATGTATTGCAGGACTCCAATCCAATTCACCAAATATTACATATTTAGCCCGAGTAAGATTTATTCCAAGATTGCCGGCACGTAAACCAGCAATCATTAATTTTGTATCACCGTTTTGAAAACGATCTATGTTTGCTTGCCGATCTTTATCTGTTTGACCTCCAATAATTGAGCTTGGGTGAAATTCTTGCAAGCTTTCGTGAAGTAATCTATGAATAGCTTTATGATGGCAGAAAACTACTACACTTTCTTCAATTTCCATAATATTTTTTACAAACTCAATGATACTGGGAAGTTTTGCAACGCCAGCAGCTTGTCTTTCGCTTTGGATTGCTCTTTGATATGAGGCATGCTTGAGAAACTCAGTTTCTGCGGTTTTTTGTTCATTCTCCAGTTTACTCCAGATTTTATTTAGTTCATCTTGATAGTAATTTGCATCAGCATCAATTATCTCTGTATATCTGACTTTAGCCTTTAATTCTTTTAAGACATCAGATTTTTTTCTACGCAACATTATATGATCCGTCAGTAGGTGACGCAAACCATTACGCTTACTTGGAACAACAATTGCTTTACCCTTTTCATCTAGATAGCAAAAATATTCACAAAACTCCTTAAAATTTCCTAAAAGTCCTGGTTTTAAAATGTCCACAATTGGCCATATTTCAGAACCGCGATTGTATATGGGTGTACCAGAAAGACCAACTCTGTATTTTACCGATTTCATTGCTGCAATCTTTTTAACTGCCGCATATTTTTGAGTGGTTTTAGAACGTAAATGCTGTACCTCGTCACATACAAGTGTTCTAATATTTAGTTTAGACAGATCATTAAATCGTTTACGAAGCATTTCATAATTAATAATATAGAAATCAAAATCACCAAGTGGTTCCTGTTTTCCTTTGCGTATCATTGTTGATGTTGGAATTCCATCCTCAATAATTCGCCCATTTCTGCTCTTTTTTTTCATGAACTTTCCAATTTCACGTTGCCAGTTATTTAGTGTGACAAGTGGTGCTATTACAAGTGTGGGCGATGATTGCTTTTCTGATGCAATATAAGCAAGCGTTTGCACTGTTTTGCCAAGACCCATTTCATCAGCAAGCAGTGCATTACCTGTAGATTTCAAAAGAAAATCTAATCCTTCTTTTTGAAAGTTTAACAGCTTACCACGAAATTGTTTAGCAGGAGTAACTTTTGAGAGTTTTTCAGTTTTTGTTTGTATTGGTTTGCTTAGAATTTTTGGTGTAATCTTTCTTTGCCAAATAGATTTTGATAAAATTTCCAATGGGTAACTATCCATAATCCATTTCAGATGTTTTACATTATTTGGATTATCTGGAACAATTGCCTCATTTGGACCATCGCCATACCACGTCTCCTGTATTATTTTTGAAGCCATCATTACGGCACGTGCGCCAGTAACTTTCCAAGCCCATGTCCCCGAGTATTTGTCTAATACATATTCAAGTGTTCCAAATGTTTTCATAGTTGATTCGTGATTTCTCGTAAATCATTTTAGTAGTTTATGAATCTTATTTTTAACGCGGGATCAGCTAAAAATACGAAATAGTGATAAGGGGGTTAAAACTTTCCATTTGGCTCTAATTTTACCTGTCATGAATCATGTTTATGCACGGTTTGATGACAGTCACAATCACAAAGATGTGTGTTATGATCATTTAGGCAATCAATACATTCGTAGTGTTTATGATTTTCACAATTAGCGCATATCATGTATATAATCTAGGTTTTACTCTTTGAAAAGTTTTTGTTAAATAACAAAATTTTTAATAATTAACCTCGCTTTTATCCAATAATTTTTTAGTAAGATCAACATAATTTTGTGGATCTAATTCCTTCGCAAACACTTTGTCTGTGTTTATTAGATATATAGAATGTAAATGCGCATTTAAAATACTATCAAATTCTATGGGCGGGTTCTTATAGAATCTATTACAAAATGCTTGATTCTTTTTAACATCATTTGGATTTCTTGCCAAAGGTGGTATAAGAAAAATTGATGGAATTGGCAGCAAGCCAACTACGGGAGTAGCTAGGCAAAATTTTGAACAGTGTTTACTATATCTAGCTATCTTACTCATGATCCTTGCAGCGTAATAATCAACAGTGTTCAGAGCGTGTGCTGGTGGTGTAAAACCAGTCTCAATTTCAATTATTACACTACCACCACCCTTGGTGGCAAAAATATCACATACCAATATATCAGATAATCGCTCCTCAACATTCACTAAATACCCATGTCTAATGAGCTCTGAGGCACAGATTATCTCAAGAACTGAATGGTTAATTTTTACCAAATTCTGCTGATACAATTCTACTAGTCGCTCCCGAACAAAACTCAGTTTTTTAATTTGTTCATCAGTTAGTCTTTCAGATAACTTGTCAGTAATCTTGAAAACATCGTCGCGAAATTTTTCTAAATCCAATAACAAAAATGTTCTATAATACAGTCTAAAGAAGGTTTAGAATTAATTTTTTTAGAAATAAGTTATATGGCAACTTTCCCAAATTGGAATATTGGGTCTAAAAAGATACATAGCTAAAAGAGGTCTAACTATGTTTGGTGTTTTGCTGGTAACATTACTGCTGACAATATCACTGGTAGGATCTAACATGGATATTATTTTAAAACAAGGAATAGTGTACCAAGTAAGAACCGAAATCACTGAAAATACAGCAATTGCTGCTAGCTTTTCTAGCGTAGAAGAATTTGAAAAATATGTTCAGGAACAAATAGATAAACGAACTAAGGCTCTTGGACTTGATACCCCATGGTATTCACCGCAAAGAATGGGATTTGCTATGTACAAACTGTTAATTCTTGATTTTGGACATGCCACTTTTCTTACAAGTGATTCTGGTTCTTCGAATGTTAGTGACATACTTTTAGAAAAGATCCCAAGAACTGTTCTGCTTTTCACTACAGCCACAATAATCATATCTATAATCGGAATATTTTTGGGTGCACTTTCAGGGAGCAAAGTTGGTTCTGTGACTGATCGAATCACGTCAATGTTTGCAGTCATAAGTAGTAGCTTCCCTGTATGGTGGGTTGGCATGCTAATGATTTTTTTATTTGCATTTACGTATCAGCTTTTCCCTGCAAGAGCAACACCGATTTTACCATCTACAGATCCAGGTTACATCGGTGCTTTACTGTATCATATGACTTTGCCACTGATTACAATCGTGTTGATTGGGTTTGGTTCATGGGCGTATCTAGTACGAAATTTTATGGTTGGAACAATGCAGGAAGATTTTATCACTGCAAAAAAAATTATTGGTATAGATAAAAAAAAGATTATCTATAAACACGCTTTAAAAAATGCGGCGCCGCCAATTATAACTATTCTTGCATTAAGTTTATCTGGTTCACTAGGTGGTGCAATAATTACAGAAGCTGTGTTTGATTGGCCTGGGATGGGACGACTTTATTTTGAAGCTATTACTGTAATGGATTTGCCAGTAATTATTGGTGCGACATACGTGCTTACGGTATTATTTTTGATCAGTATCTTTGTTGCAGATTTACTTTATGGTTATTTTGATCCAAGAGTGAAAACAGAATGAATGACATACTTTCCTCAGATCTAATCAAAGAGTTTACTAAAAATAAAACTGGTCTTATTGGTATCGGGATTTTGTTAACACTTGTGATGATATCATTAATAACAGCAGTAACAGTTCCCATTGACACATTTAAGCAATGGAATAACCCAAGTAACTGGATTTCAAATCCAAAAACAGCAATGCCAATATGGGTAAACTATTTTGTAGCTGAGAAAATACCTGAACATGTTATAATAGAAAATCCTGCAACAATATCTAAAGAGGGTGAAATATCAGTTACATCTCATCAATTTGAAGTAGAATTTTTGTCTGATGATTTTCCAAACGGCTTCATCTACGAGTTTACTGCAGAGTATTCTGGTTCGCCATTGCTTCAAATTCATGTGGTTCGACCTGATCAGGCTAAAATACTTCTTTTGTCTACCTCATTACCAAATTCAGAGACAAAAATTGTACATAGTGAAAGAATTTTTTCAACTGATGATACCATTAGGAAAAATATTCAAATACAATCTGCAGCGATGGGGTTCTATAGGGAAGGCATACCAAATGAGGATTTAATTTTCGCAGGTAATGAAGAAAAAATACTCAAAGGAAATTACTTGTTTTTGGTAAATCTTTACGATGTTAATGAACATACGAAGATTATTAATTCTAAACTGATTCTAGGTGGGAAAGTATTCGGAATTATGGGAACAGATGAGCTGCGAAGGGATATTATGGTTGGTCTCTTATGGGGAACTCCACTTGCACTGTTTATTGGTATATCAGTAGCGGTAGGTTCCGTCATGATGGGACTAATTTATGGAGTTTATGCGGCTTACAAAGGGAAAAAAACTGATGAGGGCATGATGAGATTTAATGATGTCATTTATGCGCTTCCTGCGCTTCCTTTTTTGATCATACTTGCTGTGACTATTAGTAATAGTATATTTTTGATTGTTGGCTTTCTAATGATCTTTAGCTGGGTTGGGGTTGCTAAAGTTTCACGAAGCATGGCACTTCAAATCAAGACAAGGCAGTACGTTGAAGCATCAAAAATTATGGGGCAAAAAGATTCCAAGATAATTTTCAAGCATATAATACCTCAATTATTACCCTACACTTTTGCAAGCATTGCAATTTCTGTGCCTGCAGCAATTACAACTGAGGCTGGTATCAGTTTTCTAGGTCTAGGTGATCCAACTTTCCCCACATGGGGGCAAATATTACATGATGCAAATACATTTGGTGCTGCAGCTAGAGGATTGTGGTGGTGGATAGTCCCACCTGGTCTAATGATTGCCATCACAGGTCTTGCATTCGTATTCATTGGTAACGCACTGGATACCATCATAAACCCGAGACTAAAAAGATAGAATTCGTGAAATCATGCCAACAACTTTAAAAAAACTTTAGTCAGAATTCAAATTTTCTGATAACATTCATAGCATTATCATTTAGTTTTATAGTATAGGCTGCACTGTTTTCATCATTTGATTCTGAAAGCTTTTCACCAAAGGTTGTCTTGTCTTGTCCGCGCTCATAATTTCCCCCAGATTCCTTAATGCAGAGAGGAAATTTTTTCATCTGTAGATTGCCTTTTAGTAGATATTGGATGAATTTTTTATATTTTTCAGTATCATGCCATTCAATATCCTGCTCATGGCACACAGCAATCCATATATCAACAGTATTCTGATAAATTACTTTTTTTCTAATTTCATCGAGTGCAAGTCCTTGCATTTAATCACTATTACTAAAAATCTGCACGCTTCATCTTAGAACCACACCGAGGACAATCACCGCCCTTGAATCTATGATTACAGGTAAGGCAAACATATTTTACACCAGTGCCTTGACCCTGACCGAAGAATCCTCCCCCGCCAAGTCCAAAACCAGAACCACCAGAACCACCAGAACCTCTCATTCTTGCCATATACCTCTTTCTCAAAAGTAGCGGAAAAATAATAAAAATTGCCAATGCAGCACCAAGACCATAAGGAAATGGTAGAACTAGTTGTAATCCAATACTTACAGCCAACGATGCAAACAAAAACATCAAATACATCTTATAATTAATCAAATTGAATTTTTTTAGTCAAGAAACCATATAAAGTTTTGTAAGAATTTTTTCATTTTTCCAAATCTTTCTATAAAAATAATAACACGATAATTCTATTTGTTGTTGAATGTGTTGAAACGTCTCATAATTTTTCTTATTATCACATTGACTGCTACAATTTTCTCGCTTTCAGAAGTTTACGGTGAACCAATCATTTTTGATGATGATTATCTAGTTGAAATCTTTGTTGGTGGATTACATTATCCAACTACCATGGATTTTGTTGGAGATGATATACTAGTTCTTGAAAAAAACACTGGAAAAGTGATTAGAATTATGAACAATGGAATAATGTATAATGAGCCTGTTTTGGATGTACCAGTTAGATCCAATTTTTATTCAGGCTTGCTGGGAATTGCTACTCTATCTGACCGTGTTTTTTTATACTATACAGAATCTGAATCTGGTTCTGATGCATATGATCCTGGACCTGACGCAAAAAACAGAGTTTATCAATACGATTGGGATGGAGAGAAGCTAACTAATCCTATTCTGATAAAAGAACTGATAGCACAGCAACGAGACGATCACCATGGTGGAGTAATGACCAAAGGTCAAAACGATGAAATCTATTTTGCAATAGGCGACCAAAATCAATCAGGTATTTTTGAAAATGTGGTAGAAAATCCTTGTTACATAATACACTTTGTGAACGAT